>JAUYJB010000035.1 GCA_030688605.1 Hyphomicrobiales bacterium | reverse complement strand
GCTCCTGGCTCGACTTCGAGTTCGACGCCAAGGACATCGTCTACGTGCGGATCGACCGCCGCCGCAAGCTGCCGGTGACGACCCTTCTCTACGCGCTCGGGCTCGACGCCGAAGAGATTCTCGACACCTTCTATGAGCGCGTCGCCTTTAGCCGCCACAAGGAAGGTTGGAAGCTACCCTTCGAGCCGGACCGGCTGCGCGGGGCGAAGCCGACGACGGATCTCGTCGACGCGGCCTCCGGAAAGGTCGTGATCGAGGCCGGGCAGAAGATCACGGTGCGGCTCTTGCGAAAGCTTGCCGAGGAGGGCGTCAAGGCGCTGCTGGTCACCGACGAGCATCTCGAGGGCCAATATATCGGCGGCGAGATCGTCAATACCAAGACCGGCGAGGTGTTCGCGGAAGCCGGCGAGGAGATCACGCCGGCGCTGCTCAAGACCCTGGCCGAGGCCGGCGTCGATGCGATCGAGGTGCTCGATATCGACCATGTCAATGTCGGCCCCTATATGCGCAACACGCTGGCGCTGGACAAGAATGACGGGCGCGAATCGGCCCTGTTCGACATCTACCGGGTGATGCGGCCGGGCGAGCCGCCGACGATCGAAACCGCGGAAACTCTGTTCAACGGGCTGTTCTTCGATTCGGAGCGCTACGACCTGTCGGCGGTCGGGCGGGTGAAGATGAACATGCGTCTCGACCTCGACGCCGACGACACGGTGCGCACCCTGCGCAGGGAAGACATTCTCGGGGTGGTCAAGAATCTCGTCGATCTTCGCGACGGCAAGGGCGAGATCGACGACATCGACCACCTCGGCAACCGGCGCGTGCGCTCGGTCGGCGAGCTGATGGAGAACCAGTACCGCATCGGCCTGTTGCGCATGGAGCGCGCGATCAAGGAGCGCATGAGCTCGGTCGACATCGACACGGTCATGCCGCAGGACCTGATCAACGCCAAGCCGGCGGCGGCGGCCGTGCGCGAGTTCTTCGGCTCCTCGCAGCTCTCCCAGTTCATGGATCAGACCAATCCGCTCTCCGAGATCACCCACAAGCGACGGTTGTCGGCGCTCGGGCCGGGCGGGCTGACCCGCGAACGGGCCGGTTTCGAGGTGCGCGACGTGCACCCGACCCATTACGGGCGCATCTGCCCGATCGAGACCCCGGAGGGGCCGAATATCGGCCTGATCAATTCGCTGGCGACCTTCGCCCGTGTCAACAAATACGGCTTCATCGAAAGCCCGTACCATGTGGTCAAGAACGGCAAGGTCACCAAGCAGGTGGTCTACCTGTCGGCGATGGAGGAATCCAAGCACCACATCGCCCAGGCGAGCGCCCCGATCGGGCCTGACGGAAAGTTCGTCAACGACCTCGTCACCACCCGCCACGCCAGCGACGTGATCATGGTCTCGCCCGACCGCGTCGACTATATGGACGTGTCGCCGAAGCAGCTCGTTTCGGTGGCCGCCGCGCTCATTCCGTTCCTGGAGAACGATGACGCCAACCGCGCTCTGATGGGCTCCAACATGCAGCGCCAGGCGGTGCCGCTGATCCGCACCGAGGCGCCGCTCGTCGGCACCGGAATGGAATCGGTGGTGGCGCGCGATTCAGGCGCCGCGATCGCCGCCCGGCGGACCGGCATCGTCGATCAGGTGGATTCGACCCGCATCGTGGTTCGCGCCACCGAGGAGACCGATCCGTCGAAGTCCGGCGTCGACATCTATAACCTATTGAAATACCAGCGTTCCAACCAGAATACCTGCATCAATCAGCGGCCCCTGGTGAAGGTCGGCGACCATGTGAACGAGGGCGACATCATCGCCGATGGTCCGTCGACCGATCTCGGCGACTTGGCGCTCGGCCGCAACGTCCTCGTCGCCTTCATGCCGTGGATGGGCTACAATTTCGAGGATTCCATCCTGATCTCCGAGCGCGTCGTCCGCGACGACGTCTTCACCTCGATCCATATCGAGGAATTCGAAGTCATGGCCCGCGACACCAAGCTCGGGCCGGAGGAGATCACCCGCGACATTCCCAACGTCTCGGAAGAGGCGCTGAAGAATCTCGACGAGGCCGGCATCGTCTATATCGGCGCCGAGGTCGAGGCCGGCGACATCCTGGTCGGCAAGATCACGCCCAAGGGCGAAAGCCCGATGACGCCGGAGGAAAAGCTGCTCAGGGCGATCTTCGGCGAAAAGGCGTCTGACGTGCGCGACACCTCGCTGCGCGTGCCGCCGGGCGCCACCGGCACCGTCGTCGAGGTGCGCGTGTTCAACCGCCACGGCATCGACAAGGACGAACGGGCCATGGCCATCGAGCGCGAGGAGATCGAGCGCCTGGCCAAGGACCGCGACGACGAGCTCGCCATCCTCGACCGCAACGTCTATGGCCGGCTGCGCGACCTGCTCCTGAACAAGCAGGTGGCGAGCGGCCCCAAGGGGCTTAAGGCGGACACCAAGATCACCGAGGCGGTGCTCGACGAAGTCCCGCGCGGCCAGTGGTGGCAGATCGGCCTTAAGAACGAAAAAGTCATGGAGGAGATCGAGTCGATCGGCCGCCAATACGAGGAATCGAAGAAGAACCTCGAGGCCCGTTTCGTCGACAAGGTCGACAAGCTGCAGCGCGGCGACGAGCTGCCGCCCGGCGTGATGAAGATGGTCAAGGTCTTCGTTGCCGTGAAGCGCAAGGTTCAGCCCGGTGACAAGATGGCGGGCCGCCACGGCAATAAGGGCGTCATCAGCCGCATCCTGCCGGTCGAGGACATGCCCTATCTCGAGGATGGGACCCCGATCGACATCGTCCTCAACCCGCTCGGCGTGCCGAGCCGGATGAATGTCGGCCAGATCCTGGAGACCCATCTCGGCTTGGCCTGCCGCGGCCTCGGCAGTCAGATCGGCGAGGCCGTCGACGCATTCCGCCGCGACGGAAAGATCAAGCAGCTCAAGGATGCGCTCGGGCGCGTCTACGGCAAGGACACGACCATCGCCTCGCTGGACGAGGATGAGATTGCCGAGCTGGGCGACAATCTGCGCGGCGGCGTGCCGATCGCAACGCCGGTGTTCGACGGCGCGCGGGAAGCCGATATCGTCGAGATGCTCGACTTGGCGGGTTTCGATCGTTCCGGCCAGGCCGTCCTTTATGACGGCCGCTCGGGCGAGCCCTTCGACCGCAAGGTGACGGTCGGCTACATCTACATGCTGAAGCTGCACCATCTGGTCGATGACAAGATCCACGCCCGTTCGATCGGCCCCTACAGCCTGGTCACCCAGCAGCCGCTCGGCGGCAAGGCGCAGTTCGGCGGCCAGCGGTTCGGCGAGATGGAGGTGTGGGCGCTCGAAGCCTATGGCGCGGCCTACACGCTGCAGGAGATGCTGACCGTCAAGTCCGACGACGTGGCCGGCCGCACCAAGGTCTATGAGGCCATCGTGCGCGGCGACGACACCTTCGAGTCGGGTATTCCTGAATCGTTCAACGTGTTGGTCAAGGAAATGCGTTCGCTCGGCCTCAATGTCGAGCTGATGAACACCAAGTCGCGCAGCGAGCCGCCGCCGGAGCATACGCGTCCGGCGAAGGCAGCCGAATAGACGCGTCAAAGCGGAACAGTTGCGCGCAAATGAAAGTTAGTTGGGACAAAGGGCGGCCGGCGCCGGTGCCGGCCTTGCCGCCCGAAGCCTCCGGGAGAGAGAGCGGATGAACCAGGAAATCATTAACGTCTTCGGACCCGCCGGCCAGCAGCCGGCCCAGCAGGTCTTTGATCAGATCAAGATCTCGATCGCGAGTCCGGAAAAGATCCTGAGCTGGTCCTTTGGCGAGATCAAGAAACCGGAGACCATCAACTACCGCACCTTCAAGCCGGAACGGGACGGGCTGTTCTGCGCCCGCATCTTCGGTCCGATCAAGGACTATGAGTGCCTGTGCGGCAAGTATAAGCGGATGAAATATAAGGGCATCATCTGCGAGAAGTGCGGCGTCGAGGTGACCCTGAGCCGGGTCCGTCGCGAGCGCATGGGTCACATCGAGCTGGCCGCTCCCGTCGCCCATATCTGGTTCCTGAAATCGCTGCCGAGCCGCATCGGCCTGGTTCTCGACATGACGCTCAAGGATCTGGAGCGGGTGCTCTATTTCGAAAGCTACGTGGTCGTCGAGCCCGGGCTGACGCCGCTCAAGCCCAACCAGCTTCTCGGCGAGGAAGAGTATCTGCAGGCGCAGGAAGAGTTCGGGCCCGATTCGTTCACCGCCGGTATTGGAGCGGAAGCCATCCGCGAGCTCCTCAAGGCGCTCGATCTGGAAAAACTGCGCGACGATCTGCGCCAGGAGATCGCCGAGGCGACGACGGAATTGAAGCCGAAGAAACTCGCCAAGCGTCTCAAGGTGATCGAGGCCTTCATCGCTTCCGGCAACAAGCCGGAGTGGATGATCCTCACCGTGGTGCCGGTGATCCCGCCGGACCTGCGGCCGCTGGTGCCGCTCGACGGCGGCCGGTTTGCGACCTCCGATCTCAACGATCTCTACCGCCGCGTCATCAACCGCAATAACCGCCTCAAGCGGCTGATCGAGCTCAGGGCGCCGGACATCATCATCCGCAACGAGAAGCGGATGCTGCAGGAATCCGTCGATGCGCTGTTCGACAATGGACGGCGCGGCCGCGTCATCACCGGCGCCAACAAGCGGCCGTTGAAGTCGCTCGCCGACATGCTCAAGGGCAAGCAGGGGCGTTTCCGCCAGAATCTGCTCGGCAAGCGCGTCGACTATTCCGGCCGCTCGGTGATCGTCGTCGGCCCCGAGCTGAAGCTGCACCAGTGCGGCCTGCCGAAGAAGATGGCTTTGGAGCTGTTCAAGCCGTTCATCTACTCCAGGCTCGACGCCAAGGGCCTGTCGGCGACGGTGAAGCAGGCGAAGAAGCTGGTCGAAAAGGAAAAGCCCGAGGTCTGGGACATTCTCGACGAAGTCATCCGCGAGCATCCGGTGCTGCTCAACCGCGCGCCGACCCTGCATCGCCTCGGCATTCAAGCATTCGAGCCGGTGCTCATCGAGGGCAAGGCGATCCAGCTCCACCCGCTGGTCTGCGCCGCCTTCAACGCCGACTTCGACGGCGACCAGATGGCGGTGCACGTGCCGCTGTCGCTGGAGGCCCAGCTCGAGGCGCGCGTCTTGATGATGTCGACCAACAATATCCTGCACCCGGCCAACGGATCGCCGATCATCGTGCCGTCGCAGGACATCGTTCTCGGCCTCTATTACCTCAGCCTGATGCTCGACAACGAGCCCGGCGAAGGCATGGTCTTAGGCTCGGTCTCCGAGGTGCAGCACGCGCTGGAGGCCAACGCCGTCAGCCTGCATTCGAAGGTCAGGGGCCGGGTCGAAATGGCCGACGAGGAGGGCAAGCTGTTCTCCAAGGTCTATGAGACGACACCGGGCCGGATGCTGCTCGGCGAGCTCCTGCCGCGGCGCCCCAACGTGACCTTCGATCTCGTCAACCAGCTGCTGACCAAGCGCGAGATCTCGCAGATGATCGACGTCGTCTACCGCCACTGCGGCCAGAAGGAGACTGTCATCTTCTGCGACCAGATCATGGGGCTGGGCTTCTATCATGCCTGCCGCGCCGGCATCTCCTTCGGCAAGGACGACATGGTCATCCCGGAGTCCAAGCAAGGCCTGGTCGGGGCCACCCGCGACCTCGTCAAGGAATATGAGCAGCAATACAATGACGGCCTGATCACCCAGGGCGAGAAATACAACAAGGTCGTCGACGCCTGGGCCAAATGCACCGACCGGGTCGCCGACGAGATGATGCTGCGCATCTCCGCGCTGCAGACCGACGAGAAGACCAAGCGCGCCCGTCCGATGAATTCGATCTACATGATGTCGCACTCCGGCGCCCGCGGCTCGCCGGCGCAGATGAAGCAGCTCGCCGGCATGCGCGGCCTGATGGCCAAACCCTCGGGCGAAATCATCGAGACGCCGATCATCTCCAACTTCAAGGAAGGCCTGTCGGTGCTGGAATATTTCAATTCCACCCATGGCGCCCGCAAGGGCCTGGCCGACACGGCGCTGAAAACCGCCAATTCCGGCTATCTGACCCGGCGCCTGGTCGACGTTGCCCAGGACTGCATCATCACCGAGGAGGATTGCGGCACCTCGAACGGCATCGCCATGATGGCGGCGATCGACGCCGGCGAGGTCATCGCCTCGCTCGGCCAGCGGGTGCTCGGCCGCACTGCTGCCGAGAACGTCAAGGATCCGGCGAGCGGCGAGACCATCGTCAAGAAGGGCGAGCTGATCCAGGAACGCCAGGTCGAGGAGATCGAGGCGGCCCAGGTGCAGAAGATCAAGATCCGCTCGGTGCTCACCTGCGAGACCAAGAGCGGCGTCTGCGGCACCTGCTACGGCCGCGATCTGGCGCGCGGAACGCCGGTCAATCACGGCGAAGCGGTCGGCGTCATCGCCGCCCAGTCGATCGGCGAGCCGGGCACCCAGCTCACAATGCGCACCTTCCATATCGGCGGCACGGCGCAGGTGGTCGACCAGTCGTTCATCGAGTCGAACTATGCCGGCGTGGTGAATATCCGCAGCGGCTCCATCGGTACCGATTCCGACGGCCAGATCATCGCCATGGGACGCAACATGGCGATCCTGGTGGTCGATGCGGACGGCAATGAGCGCGCGGTCCACCGCATTCCCTATGGCGCGCGGCTGCGGGTCAAGGAGGGCGAAGAGATCAAACGCGGTATGCGGCTCGCCGAATGGGACCCCTACACCCGCCCGATCCTCACCGAAGTCGCCGGAAAGGTCGAGTTCGAGGATCTGGTCGAGGGCGCCTCGGTCAGCGAAGCCTTCGACGAATCGACCGGCATCACCAAGCGCGTGGTCATCGACTGGCGCACCTCTGCGCGCGGTGCCGATCTGCGCCCGGCGATCGTGATCAAGGACGCCAAGGGCAAGTTCGTCAAGCTCGAGCGGGGCGGCGAGGCGCGCTATCTGCTGTCCGTCGACGCCGTCATCCCGATCAATCCCGGCACCAAGGTCAAGCCCGGCGACGTTCTGGCGCGCATTCCGCTGGAGAGCGCCAAGACCCGCGACATCACCGGCGGTCTGCCGCGGGTGGCGGAGCTGTTCGAGGCGCGCCGGCCCAAGGATCACGCCATCATCGCCGAGATTTCCGGCCATGTGCGTTTCGGCCGCGACTACAAGAACAAGCGCCGTATCGCCATCGACCCGACCGAGGACGGAGCGGAGGCGGTCGAGTATCTGATCCCCAAGGGCCGCCATCTGCACGTGCAGGAGGGCGACTATATCGAGAAGGGCGAGTTCCTGCTCGACGGCCATCCCGCCCCGCACGACATTCTGGCCATCAAGGGCGTCGAGGAGCTTGCCGCCTATCTCGTCAACGAGATCCAGGAGGTATACCGGCTGCAGGGCGTCAACATCAACGACAAGCACATCGAGGTGATTGTCCGCCAGATGCTGCAGAAGGTCGAGGTCACCGATCCCGGCGAGACCAATCTGCTTGCCGGCGAGCAGCTCGACCGCATCGAGTTCGACCTCGCCAACGACCAGGTCAAGGAGGAGGGCAAGAAGCCGGCTTCCGCGAGTCCGGTCCTGCTCGGAATCACCAAGGCTTCGCTGCAGACCCGCTCCTTCATCTCCGCCGCCTCCTTCCAGGAGACGACGCGGGTGCTCACCGATGCCGCGGTCAACGGCAAGGTCGATACGCTCGACGGCCTGAAGGAAAATGTCATCGTCGGGCGCCTGATCCCGGCCGGAACGGGCGCGATGATCAACCGCCTGCGCTCGGTCGCCGCCCACCGCGACGCGCTCATCCTCGAAGAGCGGGCCAAGGCGCAGCTCGAGGCCGAGTCCGCCGAAATGGCCCTGATCGGGGAGGGCGAGAGCTCGGAGTGAACGAGGCGCCCGCCAGGTTGGAATTATTTTGATTTTCCCTGCATTTCTGGCCGCCGCGGGGGGTTGACGCCATACGGCCGCAACAGTATGTTGCGCGCGCATTTCGGCAGGCGGTAGGCCACGTCGCGTTTGGCTGCGCCACCCCAGGCGCCCAAACAGGTCGAGCCTAGACGCTGCCGGCCAAAACTGAGGTTGAAACATTCTGCGCACGACCCGGCTCCGCGAGGAGCTGAGGTCGTCTGGCGTCTAAAGCGGGTGGTTAGACCGCCGGCCCGGCTCGAAATGCTGCACGAACCGGGCGCCCCCCAGCGCAGCGCCGCGACGGCAAACGCAAAAGGTAGACGACAAAGGCCAATCATGCCGACGATTAACCAATTGATCCGCAAACCGCGCGCTCCGAAGGTCAAGCGCAACAAGGTGCCGGCCATGGAAGCCTGCCCGCAGAAGCGCGGCGTGTGCACGCGCGTCTACACGACGACGCCGAAAAAGCCGAACTCGGCGCTGCGCAAGGTGGCGCGCGTGCGCCTGACCAACGGCTTCGAGGTGACCAGTTACATCCCCGGCGAAGGCCACAACCTTCAGGAGCATTCCGTGGTCATGATCCGCGGCGGGCGGGTGAAGGACCTGCCGGGCGTGCGCTATCACATCATCCGCGGCGTGCTCGACACCCAGGGGGTGAAGGACCGTAGGCAGCGGCGCTCGAAATACGGCGCCAAGCGGCCGAAATAGGGAGCCGGAAAGATGTCGCGTCGCCACCGTGCCGACAAGCGTGAGATCATGCCGGATCCCAAATTCGGCGACATGGTGCTCACCAAATTCATGAACTCCGTCATGAAGGCCGGCAAGAAATCGGTCGCCGAGCGGCTGGTCTACGGCGCTCTCGACGAGATCGAGCGCAAGGCCAAGCAGGATCCCATCGCCGTGTTCCGCCAGGCGTTGGAGAATGTCATGCCGGCGATCGAGGTGCGGTCGAGGCGCGTCGGCGGAGCGACCTATCAGGTGCCGATCGAGGTGCGCACCGACCGCCGGCAGGCGCTCGCCATTCGCTGGCTGATCGCGGCCGCCAACGGTCGCAGCGAGAAAACCATGGTCGGGCGGCTTTCCGGCGAACTGCTCGATGCGTCGAACAATCGGGGGACCGCGGTCAAGAAGCGCGAGGATACGCACAAGATGGCCGAGGCCAACCGCGCCTTCTCGCATTATCGATGGTAGCTGAGCTTTAAGAGACCTCTCCCATGCCCCGTACCCACAAAATCGAGGATTACCGCAACTTCGGCATCATGGCCCACATCGATGCCGGAAAGACGACGACGACCGAGCGGATCCTCTACTACACCGGCAAGAGCCATAAGATGGGCGAGGTGCATGAGGGCGCCGCGACCATGGACTGGATGGAGCAGGAGCAGGAGCGCGGCATCACCATCACCTCCGCGGCGACGACCTGCTACTGGAGGGAGAAGCGCCTCAACATCATCGACACGCCGGGCCATGTCGACTTTACCATCGAGGTGGAGCGCTCCTTGCGCGTGCTCGACGGCGCCATCGCGCTGCTCGACGCCAATGCCGGCGTGGAGCCGCAGACCGAGACGGTGTGGCGCCAGGCCGACAAGTACAAGGTCCCGCGCATGATCTTCGTCAACAAGATGGACAAGATCGGCGCGGATTTCTTTCAATCCGTGAAGATGGTCGAGAAGCGCCTCGGCGCCCATCCGATCATCGTCCAGCTTCCGATCGGCGCCGAGAACAAGTTTCGGGGCTGCATCGACCTGATCAGGATGCAGGGCATCGTCTGGGAGGATGAATCGCTCGGCGCCAAATATCATTACATCGATATCCCCGCCGAACTGACCGACCAGGCCAAGAGCTACCGCGAAAAGATGATCGAAGCGGCGGTCGAGCTCGACGAAGGCGTGATGGAGGCCTATCTGGAGGGCAACACGCCCGACGAGGCGACGCTGAAAAAGCTTATCCGCAAAGGCACTTGCGGCAACCTATTCGTGCCCGTCCTGTGCGGCTCGGCGTTCAAGAACAAGGGCGTTCAGCCGCTCCTCGATGCGGTTGTCGACTTTCTGCCGAGCCCGGTCGAGGTGCCCGACATCCGCGGCATCGACCCGAAGACCGGCAACGAGTTGCGCCGCAAGTCTTCCGATGCAGAGCCGCTTTCGATGCTCGCCTTCAAGGTCATGAACGACCCGTTCGTCGGCTCGCTGACCTTCTGCCGCGTCTATTCGGGCAAGATGGAGACCGGCGCGCCGCTGCTCAACACCGTCAAGGAAAAGCGCGAACGCGTCGGCCGCATGCTGCTGATGCATTCCAACCATCGCGAGGACATCAAGCAGGCCTTCGCCGGCGACATCGTGGCGCTGGCCGGCCTCAAGGACGTGACCACCGGCGACACGCTGTGCGACCCGGCCCAACCGGTGATTCTCGAGCGCATGGACTTCCCCGATCCGGTGATCGAGATCGCCATCGAGCCGAAGTCGAAAGCCGATCAGGAGAAGATGGGCGTTGCTCTCAACCGCCTGGCCCAGGAGGACCCGTCCTTCCGGGTCGCCAGCGATCCGGAGTCCGGCCAGACCATCATCAAGGGCATGGGCGAATTGCACCTCGACATCATCGTCGACCGCATGCGCCGGGAGTTCAAGGTCGACGCCAATATCGGCCAGCCCCAGGTCGCCTACCGCGAGACCGTCACCCGGGCGACCGAGGTGGACTATACCCACAAGAAGCAGACCGGCGGCTCGGGTCAGTTCGCCCGCATCAAGCTGGTCGTTGAGCCCAACGCGCCCGGCAGGGGCTACGAGTTCGAGAGCAAGATCGTCGGCGGCAACGTGCCGCGGGAATATATTCCCGGCGTCGAAAAGGGCATCGCCGCCGTCATGACCTCCGGCGTGCTCGCCGGCTTCCCGGTGGTCGACGTCAAGGCGAAGCTTGTCGACGGCGCCTATCACGACGTCGATTCCAGCGCGCTCGCCTTCGAGATCGCGGCGCGGGCGGCGTTTCGCGAGGCGCTGCAGAAGGCAGGGCCGAAACTGCTTGAGCCGATCATGAAGGTCGAGGTGGTGACGCCTGAGGAATATACCGGCGGCATCATCGGCGATCTGACCTCCCGGCGCGGCCATGTGGAGGGGCAGGATCTGCGCGGCAACGCGACCGTGATCAATGCCATGGTGCCGCTTGCCAACATGTTCGGATACATCAACACGCTGCGTTCGATGAGCCAGGGCCGGGCTCAATACACGATGCAGTTCGATCACTATGAACAGGTTCCTCACGCCGTCGCAGAGGAGGTTCAGGCGAAATTCGCCTGATCTCCCGCTGAAGCCGGGCAAGATAACGAGAGCGTTTACGGAGAGCTCCAATGGCGAAAGAGAAGTTTGCGCGGACCAAGCCGCATTGCAACATCGGCACGATTGGCCATGTTGACCATGGCAAGACGACGCTGACGGCGGCGATCACCAAGGTTTTGGCGGAGGCCGGCGGAGCGACCTTCACCCCGTTCGACCAGATCGACAAGGCGCCGGAGGAGAAGGCGCGCGGGATTACCATTTCCACCGCGCATGTG
>JAUYJB010000034.1 GCA_030688605.1 Hyphomicrobiales bacterium | reverse complement strand
GGCGGTTTTCTGTTTCACGAAGCGACCGATTAGGAGGCAATCATGGCCCTGATCCGTTGGCGGGATGAATATTGCACCGGGATTCCGTCCGTTGACGAGGAGCACAAGGAGCTGGTCGAGCTGATCAACGAGCTGACCGTGGAGCTGCGCGGCGACCTGCACACGATCGCCAACATCGAAACCTATCTCGGCGAGATCCACGCCAAGATTTCGGCCCACTTCGCGCTCGACGAGCGCTTCATGGAGGAAAAGTCCTACTCCCATTACGAAGCCCACAAACAGGATCATGAGCGCCTGCTCGACGAGCTGCGGCACATCATGGAGACCTATCGCCACGGCTCCTATCTGCGCTTCGAACAGCTTCTGGTGCAGCATCTGAACGACTGGTTCATGGTCCATTTCACGACCCATGACCAGCTCCTGCACGACGAATTCGGCGACCATCCGCACAGCCACCAGGCCGCGAAGACGAACTGAAGCCGGCCACCCTGTCGGACGGACCGCGCGCCGAGCTGAACCGCCTCGTTCATGCCATCATCGAGCGCTGCAGGGCCTCGGTCACTCAGGCACTCCACGACGTCGAGATCACCGCCCGCGACATCGACCGCATCGTCTTCGTCGGCGGCGCGACCCGCATGCCGGCGGTGCGGGAGTTCTTCGAGGAGCTGCTCGGCCGCAAGGCCGAGATGGGCGTCGACCCGATGGAATGCGTCGCCCAGGGCGCGGCGATCCGGGCTGGCGTGCTGGCCGGCGAGATGGGCGAGATGGTGCTGGTCGACGTCACGCCCCTGATGCTGGAGATCGAGACGCTGTGCGGCGTCGCGAGGCCCCTCATCGCCCGCAACACGCCGATTCCGCTCAAGCGGTTGGAGATCTTCACCACTGCGGCGGATATGCAGACGGCGGTGATCGTCCATGTCTTCCAGGGCGAACGTCCGATGGCAGCGGACAATACCAGTCTCGGGAAGTTCAACCAGGAGGGGCTGGCGCCGGCACCACGGGGAATCCCCAAGATCGAGGAGACGTTCGATATCGACGCAGACGGGATCCTCAACGCCACGGCAAAGGATACGGCGACTGGCAAATCGCAATCGATCCGCATTACCGGCGCGGCGCGGGACCCAGGCGCGGAGCCGATATCCGGGTGGAGCTCTTCGTTCCCCTTGCGATGATCGACGCCGGCGGAGAAGAGGAGGTGCGCGTCGCGCACGAAAGACAGTGTACCCGGTGCAAGGGCAGCGGAGCGGCGCCCGGCACCGCGCACCGCGCTTGCCCGAAATGCAGCGGCGGCAGCCGGCTGACGCGGAGCCAGAAGCGCGGCACGGTTAGCATACAGCAGGCCGCGACCTGTCCCGACTGCCGCGGTTCCGGCTCGTTCATCGACAATCGCTGCCCCGCCTGCGGCGGCACCGGAAAGACCTGCCACGAAGAGCTATTCACGGTCCGCATTCCTGCCGGGGCCGACGAAGGCATGGCGTTGCGCATCCCCGGGCGCGGCGGGCCGGCGCCTGAGGCCGGCGCACCGCCGGGTGACCTCTATGTCGTTGTGCGGACCGAGCCGGACCCGCGCTTCGAGCACCATGGCGCCGATCCGTGGCGGCGGGTTGCGATCGAGGTGGCCGATGCCGTCCTCGGCTCCAAGGTCAAGACGCCGACGCTCGACGGCGAGGTCGAGGTCGACGTGCCCGCCGGCACGCAGCCCGATTCCGTCCTCAGGCTCAAGGGCAAGGGGCTGCTCCATTTCGGATCCGAGACCCGCGGCAACCTGTTCCTGAGGATCGAGGTGTACGAACCTGAGCGCCTTTCCGAGCGCGAGCGCCAATTCTATGAAGAGCTTCGCCGCAGCCATCGGCCGGACCGGTCGGCAGGGAGGAGTTCTTCCAAGAGCCGTTAGGGCCCTTTCCATCCAGCTTGACGCAGGTCATTGGAAGCACCCGCAAGTCCTTTCATGATGACCGTCGTCTCCAGCAATTCCAGGGATCGAGGCCAACCCGGACTGCCGGGTTGGGACCCACCGGCGACCCGAGGAGGGGCGGTTCCATGGACAGGAAAGCGCAGATCAACGGCTGGTACCTGGTGGCGGCCATGTTGGCCGTTCTGGCAATCCAGCAATGGTGGATCACCAGCCAACAGGTCGAGACGATCCCGTACAGCCAGTTCGAGCGACTGGTCGACGCGGGCCAGATCGAAAGCGTCCGCGTCACCGACAAATACATCACCGGCACCCTGAAGGAGACGCTGCCGGACGGCCGCAAGCGCTTCGTCACCGTTCGGGTGCAACCCGAGCTCGCCAGGCGGCTGACCGAGCGCGGGATCGCGGTCGAAGGCGCGGTCGAGAACAACCTCATTCGCGACATTCTGTCCTGGGTCCTGCCGGTTCTGATCTTCTTCGGCATATGGGCCCTCTTCATCCGCCGCTTCGCCGAGAAGCAGGGCATGGGCGGCCTGATGACCATCGGCAAGAGCAAGGCGAAGGTCTTCATGGAGAGGGAGGTCCCGGTCACCTTCGATGATGTGGCGGGGGTGGAGGAGGCGAAGGCGGAACTCAAGGAGATCGTCGAGTTCCTGAAGGACCCCAAGAGGTATGGCCGTCTCGGCGCGCGCATCCCGAAGGGCGTGCTGCTGGTCGGGCCCGCCGGCACCGGCAAGACGCTGCTGGCGCGCGCCGTGGCCGGCGAGGCGGGCGTCCCGTTCTTTTCCCTCAGCGGCTCCGATTTCGTCGAGATGTTCGTCGGCGTCGGCGCGGCGCGCGTCCGCGACCTGTTCGACCAGGCGCGCAAGGCCAAGCCCTGCCTCATCTTTATCGACGAGCTCGACGCCATGGGGCGGGCCCGCGGCATCGGCCCGCTCGGCGGCGGCCATGACGAGAAGGAGCAGACCCTCAATCAGCTCCTGGTCGAGCTCGACGGCTTCGACCCGCGCGAGGGCATTGTCCTCTTGGCAGCGACCAACCGGCCTGAGATCCTCGACCCGGCGCTGCTGCGCGCCGGCCGCTTCGACCGCCAGGTGCTGGTCGACCGGCCCGACCGGATCGGCCGGGAGGCGATCCTCCGCGTGCACGCCAAGAAGGTCCAGTTGGCAGAAGGCGTCGACCTCGACGCCATCGCCGCCCTCACGCCGGGCTTCACCGGCGCCGATCTTGCCAATCTGGTCAACGAGGCGGCCCTGCGGGCCACCCGGCGCGGCGCCGATGCGGTCACCGCCGAGGACTTCACCGCTGCGGTCGAGCGCATCGTCGCCGGCATCGAAAAGAGGAGCCGCCTGCTCAACCCGCACGAGCGGGAGGTGGTGGCCTATCACGAAATGGGCCACGCGATCGTCGCCACCGCCTTGCCGGGCATGGACCCGGTGCACAAGGTATCGATGATCCCGCGGGGCGTTGGCGCCCTCGGCTACACGATGCAGCGTCCGACCGAGGACCGCTTCCTATTGTCGCGCGGCGAGCTAGAGAACAGGATGGCGGTGCTGCTCGGCGGACGGGCAGCCGAGATGCTGGTGTTCGACGAGGCGTCCACCGGGGCGGCCGACGACCTCAACAAGGCGACCGACATCGCCCGCAACATGGTGGCCCGCTTCGGCATGCACGAAGAGCTCGGGCTCGTCGCCTACGAGACGCCGCGCCAGACATTCCTCGGCGAGAACGCGCTTGCCCACTTCGCCGAGCGCGAGTTCAGCGAGGAAACGGCGCGCGAGATCGACTGCGCCGTCCGCGAGCTGACGAAGAGCGCCTTCGACAAGGCATCGGCCGTCCTGCGCAAATACCGCCGCCAACTGGAGGACGGCGCCAAGCTGCTGCTCGAGAAAGAGACGCTCACGCGCGAGGGGTTGCCGTCGCTGGAGAGCCTCAAGCCGGCCATCGCGGCGGCGAGCAAAGCGACTGGCTGAGGCAGGGTAGCTTGCGGCCTCGCGCTAAGCGGGCCAGGTCAGGTCATAGGCAGGAGCACGGCAATGGAATCCGAAACATTCCGAAAATGGCTGGCCGAACGCGGTGCCGCTTCGATAAGTATGAGCGTCACAAGCGGGGTGAAGGTCCCGTGATGGTGACGGTGCACCGCGAGGGCCGCACGACGCAGGCGCCTCTCGGGGGATCGCGCCAGGACATCGACCCGCGCGTGGCGCGCCGGGTATGCGAGGAGCTCGGCCTCGATCCGTCCGAGCTTCCGGGGCCGACGAGCCGCGCGTGAGGCGGCGGGGATGCCGGCCGCCGGTGTTTGAGACCGAACCGCGGACCGGCAAACGCACCAGGGAGCGTTTTCGCCATGGCACACAAGCAGATCCTGTTTCATTCATCGGCGCGAGAGAAGATCCTTCGCGGCACCGCGGCGTTGGCCGATGCCGTGCGGGTGACGCTCGGGCCCAAATCCAAGTCGGTGCTGATCCAGAGGAAATGGGGCGCGCCGATCGTCTGCAACGACGGCGTCACCATCGCCAAGGAAGTCGATCTCAAGGACCCGGAGGAGAATCTCGGCGCGCAGATGCTCCGCCAGGCGGCGGAGAAGACCGGCGAGGCGGTGGGCGACGGCACCAGCACGGCGACGATCCTGGCGCAGGCAATCTTCGCCGACGGCACCCGCAACGTGGTCGCCGGCGCCAGCGGCATCGACATCAAGCGCGGCCTCGACCGGGGGTTGAGCATCGCCGTCGAGACGCTGCATGCGATGTCGCGGCCGGTGAAGACGCGCAAGGAGAAGGCGCAGGTCGCCACCATCTCGGCCCATAACGACCCGTCCATCGGCGAAATGGTCGCCGACGCCATGGAGAAGGTCGGCGACGAGGGCGTTATAACGGTCGAGGAATCCAAGACCACCGAGACCGTGCTCGAGGTGGTCGAGGGCATGCAGTTCGACCGCGGCTTCATCTCCCCCTACTTCATCACCGATGCGGAGAAGATGGAGGCGGTCATTGAGGACGCCTATGTCTTCCTTTGCGACCGCAAGGTCGGCAATTTGAAGGACCTCCTTCCGCTTCTGGAGCAGGTGGCGAAAAGCGGCAAGCCGATCCTGTTCGTCGCCGAGGATGTCGAGGGCGAAGCGCTGGCCACGCTGGTCGTCAACCAGCTCCGCGGCGTCTTCCGCAGCATCGCCGTCAAGGCGCCGGGCTTCGGCGACCGGCGCAAGGCCATGCTGGAGGACATGGCCGTGCTCACCGGCGGCGAGCTCATCTCCGAGGATCTAGGCATCAAGCTCGAATCCGTCGAGCTCACCCAGCTCGGCCGGTCGGAACGGGTGGTGTCCGACCGCGACAGCACGACGATCATCGGCGGCGCTGGGAACAAGGCGGCGATCGAGGGCCGCATCCGGCAAATTCGCGGCCAGATCGAGAAGACCACCAGCGACTATGACCGCGAGAAGCTGGAGGAGCGGCTGGCGAAGCTCTCCGGCGGCGTGGCGGTCGTCCGCGTCGGCGCGCCATCGGAAGCGGAGATGAAGAGCAAAAAAGAAGCGCTCGATGATGCGATCAGCGCCACCAAGGCGGCGGTCGCGGAGGGCATCGTGCCCGGCGGCGGGCTTGCTCTCTTACGCTGCACCAAGGCGATCGCCAAGCAAGAAGCCAAGGCCCGGGGCGACGAGAAGACAGGCCTTGAGATCCTCCGCCGCGCGCTGAGCGCGCCGACCCGCCAGATCGCCGAGAATTCCGCCGTCGATGGCGGCGTCGTGGTCGCGCGGATGTTGGAGAGCGAGGGCAACATGGGCTATGACGCGGCGCTGAACGAATATGTCGATCTGGTCGAGGCCGGTATCGTCGACCCGACGAAAGTGGTACGCGTGGCCCTAGAAAATGCCGTGTCTGTTGCAAGCGTCCTGTTGCTGACCGAAGCGACGATGACGGAGATTCCGGAAGAAGAGAAACATCGCCCGAGCGAAGCCGAGATGGGCATGTGAGGCGGGGAGCTGCGGCTGACCGGCCCGAGACGCCTGGGGCTCGGAGTTTCAGTGTTGCGCCTCAAAGCTGCCGAAGCCAGGCTTGGCGTGTAATCAGCGCGCGTTTGCCGCCGAGGCACCATCACACTAATTTCTGTAGCTCTCGTGCCCATCTGTCCCTAGCGTGGTCGGGAACCCCTTCTGTCTGGAGCAGACCGTCGCCCTTGATCGCAATCATTCATGCGCGAACGGACGATGCCTTATACTTCCGCCATGCGCCTTTTCGCCCTCAATGCGAGCAAGCCTTTCGGCGAGCAGGTTGCGGCGGCCCTCGGCACGACGCTTTGTCCCCATGAGGAGCGCGAATTCGAAGACGGCGAACACAAGGCGCGGCCGCGCCTCAGCGTGCGCGGGCGGGATGTCTATGTCATCCAGAGCCTGCATGGCGGGCCGCAGCAAAGCGTCAACGACAAGATCTGCCGGCTCTTGTTTTTCCTCGGCGCGGTGCGCGAGGGCGGCGCAAGGCGGGTGACCGCGGTCATTCCCTATCTCGCCTATGCCCGCAAGGACCGCCAGACCAAGCCGCGCGACCCGGTGACCACGCGCTATATGGCGCTGCTTCTCGAAGCCATGGGCATCGACGCGGTGATGACGCTCGACGTGCACAATATCGTTGCGTTCCAGAACGCGTTCCGCTGCCGCTCGCATCATCTCGACACCCGCCGTCTGTTCGCGCAGCACATGCTGGCGCGCGTCGGCGAGGAGCCCGTCGTGGTGGCATCGCCGGACCCGGGCGGCGTCAAGCGCGCGCAACTGTTCCAGGAGACCTTCGAGGCCATGCTGGGCCGCTCCGTCGGATCGGCCTTCATGGAGAAACGGCGCAGCGCCGGAATCGTCAGCGGCACCCTTCTGGTGGGCGCCGTCGAGGGCGCCACGGCGCTCGTAGTCGACGATCTCATCAGCTCAGGCGGCACCATGCTGCGCGCCGCCGAGGCGTGCCTCGGCCAGGGCGCTAAGGCGGTCTATGCGCTCGCCGCCCATGGCCTGTTCACTGGCGACGCCGGCAAGGCCGTCGCCTACCCGCGGCTCGCCAAAGTGATCGTCACCGATACGGTGCCGCCGTTCCGGCTCAAGCCGTCATTCGTCAAGCGGCATCTGGAGATCGTCAGCGCCGCGCCGCTCTTCGCAGAGGCTATCCGGCGCTGCCACGAGGGAGGCTCGCTGGTTGAGCTTCTCGAGGGCGAAGCTTGAGGCAAGCGCGTTCGCCGATGGCGAGATACGAGGCGGCGAGCGGCAGCCATGTTTCGGGTTGCCGGGAGTCCGGCTCGAGCAGGTGCGCCAGGGCAAGCCGCGCCCTCAGGCAGGCGCGGTAGGCCGTATAGAAGGCTAGCAGGCGAGGCTGTGGCCGGTCGCCCAAGAGATCGGCGCAGTGGCCGTTCAGCGTCTCGCCGATCCACCCAGCGCCGAGGCGTTGGCATTCCATGCCGAGGAAGGCCAGCTCGTCGAACGGGTCGACGAGCCGGAAGCTGCTGTTGAATTCGAGACAGTCGATAATTACCGGCGGCTCGGTGAGGCAGATGTGCTCCGGGCGCAGATCGCCATGCCCGTCGATGATGCGGCCGTCGCGCGCCCGGCTCATCAGCAGCTCCGGTTCGTCGGCGATCACCGCTTCGATACCCGAAAGAACGGCGGCCAACGTCGTTTGCGGCAGTTCGAACCTTTCCTCGGTCAGGAGAGAATGGTTCTTCTCCTGCTCGCGGGCAAAATGCGCAATATATTCCCGCGGCGTCACGCCGGCGGGCTCGGCCAGCCGGTAGAAGCGCGCGAGCAGGTCCGCGACCGCGCCGATCTGGCCTTGCGTCACCGTGCCTTGCGCGATCGCGCAATCGAGCATTTTCTCGGCCGGCAGCCGCCGCAGCATCACCAGCCAGTCGGCGGGTTCGCCTTTGCCCTGAAGGGCGAGTCTGGCATCCGCCCCGAGGGTCAGCGGGACGACGCCGAGATAGACGTCCGGCGCCAGCCTTCGGTTGAGGCGGACCTCCTCGCGGCAGTCGGCCTCGCGCGCTTCAAGCGTGCTGAAATCCAGGAATGGATATTTGACCGGCTTCTTGAGCTTGTAGACCCGCTCGCCAGCGAGGAAGACCCACGACATGTGGGTCTCCTTGACCTCCACATCGCGCACCGGCGCGCCATAGGCCGCCCGAGAGGAGAGAAACGCCACCTTCTCCCGGGTGGGAACGTCTCTCCGGCCTCGCGATCGCGTGCCTGTCGGATGGGTCGTCATCGCCGCAGCCTGGTGTTGCCGGGTGCCATGACAAGAAGATGATGCGGTTCTTGATGCGGGTCAAAGCGGCAAGTCAGTTTTTGGCCGATATTTGTGATGCGAGCGGCGGGGAATACTCGCGAGACGCGCCGCGGAGCACAAATAACGGCAAGCCGATGAAGGAAGACGCCCGCAGCGTCCATATCGGGCCGAGAAGGCTCGAGGGACTTCTGACGGTGCCCGACGGCGCACAGGAGCTGGTCATTTTCGCCCATGGCAGCGGATCGAGCCGGCTCAGCCCGCGCAACGCCCATGTCGCCGAAGCGCTGAACGGGCGGGGTCTGGCCACGCTCCTGTTCGATCTCCTGACCGAGGCGGAAGCCAAGGACCGGGTCAACGTGTTCGACATCCCGCTCCTTGGCGGGCGGGTGATGGAGGCCGTGCGCTGGGCTGAGGCGGACGAGGACACCGCGGCGCTCGCGATCAGCCTGTTCGGCGCCAGCACCGGTACCGCTGCGGCGTTGGTGGCGGCCGCCGAGATGCCTGATTCCGTCTTAGCGGTGGTCTCGCGCGGTGGCCGGCCCGACCTTGCCGAAGCCGTACTCGACCAGGTACGCGCGCCGACCCTGCTGATTGTCGGGGGCGCTGATTACATCGTCATCGAACTCAACAAGAAGGCGCTCAACCTCCTCACCTGCGAGAAGCGGCTGGATGTCGTTCCTGGCGCCACGCACCTCTTCGAGGAGCCGGGGACCCTCGACCAGGTCGTCGAGGCGGCGGCCGACTGGTTTGAGGTGCACCTTCGGAAAGAGAAGTCATGAACGAGTTTCATATTTTCGCCGACCGCGTCGAAGCGGGCCGCAGCCTGGCTGCGAAGCTGGTCGAAAAGAAGTACGAGAAGCCTGTCGTGCTGGCACTTCCTCGCGGCGGCGTGCCGGTGGCGGCCGAGGTGGCGAAAGCGCTCGGCGCGCCGCTCGACATTGTCCTCGTGCGCAAGATCGGCGTGCCTTACCAGCCGGAGCTCGCCGTCGCCGCCGTCGTCGACGGCGATCATCCCGAGCTCGTCATCAACGAGGACGTGCAGCGGCTTGCCCATGTGAGCAACGAGGAAATCGAGCGGGCCAAGGCAAGGGAGCTGGCCGAGATCGAGCGCCGCCGCGCGCTCTATCTGCAGGGCCGCGCGCGAGTGCCGATTTCGGGCGCAACGGTCATCGTCATCGATGACGGGATCGCCACCGGGGCCACGGTTCGCGCCGCGCTCAAGGCGTTGCGCCGCGGCAAGCCGAAGAAGCTGGTGCTGGCCGTCGCCGTCGCGCCGCCCGACACAGTCGCAAAGCTGCGCCCCGAGGTCGACGAGATCGTCTGTCTCGAAACGCCAGAGCCGTTCTATGCGATCGGACTCTATTACCGCGACTTCGGACAGGTGAGCGATCAACAGGTCGTCGCCTTGCTGGCCGAGGCGGCCGGACCGACGAAAGAGGCGGCGAGCCCCACGTTGTAGCTTGGTACGCAACGACGGGAGAAATGCCATGCAGACCTTCCTCATGCTGACCCGGCTGGAAGCCGGTGCGGCCACATCACCGAAGACGCTTGAGGAGCTCGAGCGCAAGGCGATGGATGCCATCCGGGCGAACTGCCCTAAGGTCGAGTGGCAAGCCAGCTATGCCGTGCTCGGCCCTTACGACTATGTCGATATCTTCAAAGCGCCGGACATTGAGACGGCGACGCGGGTATCGGCTTTGATCCGCACCTTCGGTCACGCCCGGACGGAGATTTGGGGTGCGACCGAATGGGACCGGTTCAAGCAGGTGGTGCGTGACCTGCCCGCCGCGGCCAATTCGTAAGCTGAGGCCGCTCGGTCCGGGAATTCGAAGATCGACCGATAAACGAGGCCGAACTCGGCCAACTTCTCTGGGCGCCCCGGGGCGTGAGCGATCCGGACGGCCTGCGCACCGCCCCCTCCGGCGGCTGCGCTTTATTCGCTTCATCTTTACGCGATCGTGAGCGGCTCCGACGGCCTTCATGCGGGGATCTATCGCTATCTCGCACATCACCACGGCCTGGAGACGGTTGCAGACAGCTGTTTCCGGGCCCAAATCGCAGCCGCGGCGTTCGACCAAGCGTGGACGGCCGGGAGCGCCGTGATTTTCGTCGTCGCTGCCGCCCATCGCCGAACCATGTCGAAATATGGCGAGCGCTGCAGGTGTCATTTGGCCATAGAGGCGGGGCACGCGGCACAGAACATCTTTCCGCAGGCCCTTTCCCTCGACCTTTGCGCGACGCAGGTCGGTGCTTTCAGCGACGACGCCGTTGCCGCAAGTCAGCTCAGGCGGAGAGACCATCTGCCCTTCGAGTGGTCAGCCCCGCGCCACCTGCTCGGATTTGGCAGTCCGGCGCGTTAGCGGCGCCAGCCTGCCCCTTGCATCCGGTAAACGTGTGGACACGAAAAAGGCCCGACAGAGACGAGTGCCTAAATTATGCGGAATCGGCCTCGAAACCGCGTCTCACGACCACATGATCCGGCGCGGAAACCTGCTAACTCGCGCAAATGACGGGCTTTTTCCAGGAGCGCCCCGGAGACGCCCGGAAACATGAGACTGGGTGGTGGAGCCAGGGGGAGTCGAACCCCCGACCTCTTGAATGCCATTCAAGCGCTCTCCCAACTGAGCTATGGCCCCATTCGAGGCGGGCGCGACGCCGTTTTAGGCGTGTCGTGCCGGCCGCCTTCTCGCTAACCAAAGATGGCTCGCCGGTCAATCCCGTTCAAGTCGCATAGCCGCTTTCCGCCGGGTCGCCTGGAACGGCTTCCGGTCCGGCGTGTCGGCCCGGATCGGAAAAGCTAAAAAAAAGTGCGACAGGGAAACACCTTAATTACCCTCTACCGCTATGTTGCGGCGATCAACCGCCGGCACAGAGGTTTATGGATGTCAAAGCTCACCATCGCACAGCATGCGCTCTTCGCCGTGCTGTTGTTGCTGTTCGTCGTCACCGATTCCGCCGCCGCACCCGCCTGCGGCGGCATCGACCTCGTCGCCCGGATGAGGCAGGAGGCGCCGCAAAGCTATGCAAGGCTGCAATCGGAGGCGGCGACCATCGCCAATGGCCAGGGGCTCTTGTGGCGGGTGGAAAAGGCCGGCGCCCAGCCATCCTATCTCTTCGGCACCATCCACATCACCGATGAGCGGGTCACCAAGCTGGCGCCGCCGGTGCGCGCGGCGCTGGAGGCAGCCGGCAGCGTCGCGGTTGAATCGGTCGAGGCGCTCGACAGGGTGGCCATGCAGGAGAATCTGCAGACCTATAAGCCGCTGATGTTCTTCCAAGACGGCCGCAGCCTCGCCCAGCATCTGAGCGAAGACCGGCGCGCGGCGCTCGACGAGGCGCTCAAATCGCTCGGCGGCAAGATCGAGGCACTGGGCGCGGCGAAACCCTGGGTGGTGGCCGCGACGCTCGCCGCCCCGCCCTGCGAGACCGCCCGCCAGGCGGAGCTGCCCGTGGTCGACCAGATCGTCGCCGATCGGGCCGAACAGGCCGGCCTCCCCCTCGTCAGCCTGGAGAGTGTCGAGGAGCAGCTTTCCGCCTTCGACGCGATCCCGCTCGACCTGCAGGCCGAATATCTGATCGCCTCCGTACGCCTGTTCCCGCGGCTGGAGGATCTGTACTCGACCATGACGGAACTCTATGTGCAGCGCCGCATCGCGTCGATCGAGGCGCTGTCGCGCATCCTCAGCGAACAGGCCGGCATCTCCGAGGTCGGCTATGACGCCTTCAATGATAGCCTTGTCGAACGGCGCAACGCGGTGATACTCACCCGCGCCCTGCCGCTCATCGACAAGGGCAACGCCTTCATCGCCGTCGGCGCCCTGCATCTCATCGACGACAAGGGGCTCGTCGCGCTATTGCGCGAAAAGGGCTACAAGGTCACGCGCGTCTATTAGCCTGCCCGCGGCCCGCCGCTCAGCGGTGGATGTAGTGCTCGAGCTGCTCGATCACGAATTGCTGGTCGGCGATGACCGCCTTGACCAGATCGCCGATGGAAACGATGCCGGCGAGCCGGCCCTTCTCGAGCACCGGCAGATGGCGCACCCGCTTGTCGCTCATCACCGCCATGCATTGCTCGATGGTCTCGTCGGGCTCGGCGCAGATCACCCGCGTCTCCATGATGTCGCCGACGCGCGTCGTCGGTGACGCCTTGCCCCGGAGGAACACGTTGCGGGCATAGCTGCGCTCGGTGAAGATGCCCACCGGCAAGTCGTCCTTGACGATCACCACCGCGCCGATATTCTTGTCGGCCATCATCTTGATCGCGTCATACACCGAGCCGTCCGGCGAGATCGACCAGACCTCGCGACCCTTGGCGTCGAGCAATTGCTTCACCGTCGTCATTCCGCCTCTCCCTGTCTCCCCGCCGGCATGATAGCGCACCGGCCCGGCTTGCTGTATCGCTATCGCGCCTCGGGCTGCGGCACGATGCCAAGATTACGTATACGTCATCTACGGTCCCGGGCCTTTCCCGTCGGCGCGGCACGAAGCGCGTGCTTGCGACCATTTCTCGCCGTGACACAATGGCGCCGCCGGCCTATGGCCGGTTGTCGGTGCCACCAGCGCCCGGGAGCCCTCCAGGATCCCCAAGGAGCCCTCATGACCGTGAAGACCAGCCCCGGCAACTTCTTCGAGGATTTCTCCGTCGGCCAGGTGCTGCGCCACGCCACCCCGCGCACGCTGACCACCGGCGACGTGGCGCTCAATACCGCGCTTTACGGCAGCCGCTTCGCCGTACACTCCTCCGACATGTTCGCCCGCGCGCTGGGCTATCCGCGCGCGCCCATCGACGAGCTCCTGGTCTTTCACATGGTGTTCGGCAAGACGGTGGCCGACATCTCGCTCAACGCGGTCGCCAATCTCGGCTATGCGGAGTGCATCTTCCACGCCGCCGTCTATCCCGGCGACACGCTCAGCGCCGAAAGCGAGGTGATCGGCCTGCGCGAGGCCTCGAACGGCAAGGCGGGCATCGTCTATGTGCGCACCACCGGCCGCAACCAGGACGGCGACAAGGTGCTCGAATATGTACGTTGGGTGATGGTGCACAAGCGCGATCCCCGCGCCCCCGCGCCCGAGCCGGCGATCCCGCATCTGCACAAGGCCGTGGACGCCGATCAGCTCGGCGACGCGGTACCGTTCATCGACACCAAGGCCTACGACACCTGGGCCTCGGGCTCCGGCGACCTGTGGGGCGACTATGCGCCCGGCGAACGGATCGACCATGTCGACGGCATGACCGTGGAGGAGGCCGAGCACATGCTCGCAACCCGCCTCTACCAGAACACGGCGCGGGTCCATTTCAATCAATATGCGCAGGCAACCGACCGGTTCGGCCGCCGGCTGATCTACGGCGGCCATGTGATCAGCCTCGCCCGGGCGCTCTCCTTCAACGGGCTTGCCAACGCCTTCCACCTGGCGGCGATCAATGCCGGGCGCCATGTAGCGCCCCTGTTTGCCGGCGACACGGTGTTCGCCTGGTCCGAGATAGTCGATAAGCAGCCGCTGTCCGGCCGCGAGGATGTCGGCGCGCTTCGCGTGCGCACCTTCGCGACAAAGGACCTGCCCTGCGCCGACTTTCCCGGCCCGGTCAGCGACGGCCACGCCGAGGGCGTCATTCTCGACCTCGACTATTGGGTGCTGATGCCGCGCTAGGGTGCATGCTCATGGCCAGGAGTGCGGCCAGCCCGATGGCGAAGGCCGCAATCGCTGCTTGAATGGGACCGCCGGCGCCGCGAGAACCGGCGCGGGCGTCTGCATCCTTAAAAGGCTTTGTACATGATCGTGGTCGAATCGAGACGGTCTTCGATCGGGTCGCGGCAATATCCCGGAATGACGCCTGCCGTCTTGTAGCCCAAGGACGCATAGAGTGGCTCGGCCTTGTCGCCGGTGCGCGTGTCCAGCGTGATCAGGCTCCGCCCCATCCCACCTGCGCGCCGCTCAAGTTCGGCCATCAGCGCTCTAGCGATGCCCCGGCGGCGCAAATCGGGGTGGACCAGCAGCTTGGAGACCTCCGCCCGGTGAGGCTGGTTGGGCGGCGTGTCATAGTCCAGTTGAACCGATCCCGCGATCTTTCCGCCTTTCTGCGCGACCAACAGCACCCGCGCGCCGTCCCGCACCGCCGGCAGCACCTTGCCACGCCAGAAAGCCTCGCTGTCTTCTTCCGTAAACGGCAGCACGAAGTTGACGCTCGCCCCGGCATGAACGCAGGCATGCAGGAGCGCCCCAAGTTCCCGGGCACGGGCAGCGATGTCGTCCGCCGAGAAAATCGAGATGGTGGTTTGTGCGTCTCCGGTCATGCCGCCTCACACCATGAAGAGGACGTATCTGGCTCCGCACTGTTCGGGGGTCGCGAAAGCGCTGGGGCCAAAGAGCTGGTAGCGCAGGCAGTCGCCGGGCCGCAGATCATGGGTTTGCCCGTCGATTGTGAGTTCCAGTTGCCCTTCGATGAGGATGAGATGGTGTTCCAGACCCTGTCTTGGCGGACGGTCGTAGGCGATGCGCATGCCCGGATCGAGTTCGCACTCGAGGGCCTCGGCAGCCAAGGTCTGGCCGGGTGGGGACACGGAGCGCCGGCGGAAGCCGTTCTCTGGGTCCGTCCACACCGGTTGCGTGTCCCGGCGGACAAGCGGCGCAAAACCGTCTTCGACCATGTACATCAGCCGCGACATGGTCAGGCCATAGGCCGCGCATAGCTTGCCCAGCACGCTCGCTGTCGGGCTCACCTCTGCGTTCTCGATCCGGGACAGGGTGGCGCGGCTCACCTTGCTGCGCTTTGCAAGCTCGTCCAGCGACCAGCCGCGCTCGCCGCGCAGACTTCTGAGGCGCTGGGCAATCCGCCGCTCGATGGAGGCATAGTGCGACTTGGAATTTTCCATATCTGAGATACTGTCTCAAATACGGGATTTAATCAAGTCCGCCGAATGCCTGCATCGGGTCATGATGGGCCTGTCGGACCGCCGGAGTTGGACTCCGCCTCGCTGTCGGAATAACCGGCGCCCATGTTGATGGCCGACGTTGAAAGGCAGCCCGCGTAGGCGACCGGGCGGCGGTTTTCCAACGAATTGCGCGTGATCACCGCCCCCCGCACTCACCGTAAGTTAACGAATCTGGCCTATCCGATGAGGCCTGACCCGACGGGGCAGGAGGACCGCGGATGGAATCGCAAGAGACGCGCTTTGCGCGCGATGCCGAGAATTTCATTTCCCACCGGCAAACGCTCAACATCCAGCAATGCCTGACGGCGGCCCGCGCGCAGACCGGCAAGTCGTTCGGCGCTCAGGTCCGCGACATCATTCGCCTCGCGCGCGCCGACGGCAAGCTGCAGCCGGCCGACTACTACTATTTCCGCCTCTACGACGACGCCGCCTATCCCTTCGAGGAGAAGCGGCGCTTCCTTTCCGAGCGCGTCCACCCCGCCGTCATCGAGCGCTGCAGCGACCCGCAATGGCGAGTCCTCGCCGACGACAAGTTCCTGACCTACAGCCTGCTTGAATCCTGCGGCGCGCCGGTGCCGGAGACCCAGGCGGTCTATGCCGCGAACGGGCGCCGCTTCGGCCGCGTCCCGACCCTGTCGACGGCGGACGACCTTGCCGGATTCCTTACCGGCGCCGCCAGCTACCCGCTGTTCGCCAAGCCGCTTGCCGGGATCTTCAGCCTGGGCGCTTGCCGCATCGAGCGCCGCGAGGACGACACGCTGTGCCTTGCCGGCGGCGAGCGGGTGCCGGTCAACGCGTTCGCGGTCGAGCTCGACCGCGAGCAGGGCTATCTGTTGCAGACCGTGCTGCGTCCGCACGCGATGCTGCGCAAATACGCCGACGCCACCTCGACGGTTCGCATCATCCTTATCATCGACAATGGAGCGCCGGAAATCCTGCACACGATCTGGAAGATTCCCGGCGCCGGCAACATCGCCGACAATTTCTGGCGCAAGGGCAACATGCTGGCCGCGGTCGACAGCGACACCGGCACGATCCGGCGCGTGGTGCGCGGCGACGGCCCGGAGATGGAGGAAGTCGTGAACCATCCCGACAGCGGCGCGCCGCTGGTCGGCGAGACCCTTCCCGACTGGCGCCGGCTGATCGATCTGGTCACCGAAAACGCGCGCGTCTTCGCGCCGATCCGCTTCCAGTCCTGGGATGTCGCGCTGTGCGAGGAGGGGCCGGTGGTCGTCGAGGTCAATGCGGGCTCGGCCTTCAACCTGTCGCAGCTCGCCAAGGGCGAGGGGTTCCTGACCGACCGCTATTCCGACTTCCTCTTGTCTTGCGGCTATAAGCTCAAGACCCGGCATTGAGACCGGCGGCGGGCGTGCGATGAGTAGCGAAAGCCCGCGTGACTCCTGGCGGCGGCTGGCGGCCGTCTTGGGCGCCGCGGAGCGCCGCGACCCGCCCGAAAGCGCCGAAACCTGCCTCGACCCCGAGGATCCGGCGGTCTTCCGCGCGCTGGCCCACGACATGCTCGACGCGGCGCTCGACAGCCTCGAGACGCACCCCGCGCGCCCGGTCTGGACGCCCGTCCCGGCCGAGGTCCGGGCGGCGCTGCTGGGCCCGGTGCCGGTCGGGCCCGACGGCGAGGCGCGCGTCTGCGCCGACATTGTGCGCTCGATCCTGCCCTACCCGACCGGAAACACTCATCCCCGCTTCTTCGGCTGGGTGCACGGGGCGGGCACGCCCGTGGGCGTGGTCGCCGACATGGTCGCCGCCGCCATGAACGCCAATCTCGGCGGACGCGAGCACGCCGCCATTCATGTCGAGCGCCAGGTCATCGAGTGGTGCCGGTCGCTGTTCGGCTTCCCGGAAGGGGCGAGCGGGCTGTTGCTCAGTGGAACCTCGATGGCGACGCTGGTCGCACTCGCCGTCGCACGCCATCGGGCGACCGGCGGGGCGGTGAAACGCCACGGGCTCGCCTGCCAGCCGGCACCGCTGGTCGGCTATGGCTCGACCGAGGCGCATGGCAGCGTCACCAAGGCGTTCCAGTTGCTGGGGCTGGGCGGCGAGGCGCTGCGCGCCGTTCCGGTGGATGCGGCGTACCGGATGGACGTAGCGGCGCTCGCGCGCGAGATCGGGGTCGACCGGCGCGCCGGGCGCCAGCCCTTCTGCGTCGTTGCCAATGCCGGCACGGTGAATACCGGCGCGATCGACGACCTCCCCGCTCTCGCCGATCTGTGCGCTGCCGAGGGGCTGTGGCTGCATGTCGACGGCGCCTTCGGGGCGCTGGCGGCGCTCAGCGAGTCTTTGCGCCCGCGCCTTGCCGGGATCGAGCGGGCGGAGTCGCTTGCTTTCGATTTCCACAAATGGATGCACGTGCCCTATGACGCGGGCTGCGTGCTCGTGCGCGACGGGTGCGCGCACCGCGCCGCCTTCGCCACCCGCGCCGCCTACCTTGCCTCCACTTGCGAGGGACTGGCCGGCGGCGAGCCCTGGTTTTGCGATTACGGGCCCGAGCTGTCGCGCGGATTCCGCGCGCTCAAGGTCTGGGCGACCTTCCGCGCCTACGGCACGCGGCGGCTGGGCGACAGCATCGCCGCCAACTGCGCGCTCGCGGACTATCTGGCGGAGCGGGTCACCGCGCACCCCGTGCTAGAGCTCATGGCACCCGTGTCGCTCGCGATCGTCTGCCTGCGCTATATCGCGCCCGGTCTGGCCGGGGCCGCGCTGAACGCGCTCAACGCCGAGATCGTGACCGACCTGCAGAACAGCGGCGTCGCTGTTCCGTCCGTCACCACGCTTGGCGACGCCAAGGTAATCCGGGTCAACATCACCAACCACCGAACGCGCCGTGCCGACATGGACATCCTGCTCGACGAGATCGTCGCCACCGGCACACGGCTGGCGGAAATGAAGGCCGGAGGCCGCGCCATGACCGGGTGAGGGCGCGGTGGCAGAGCGCGCCCGGGGTCAGATCGCGTCCATGAGGGGCGCGACATGTTGACAAATCCGGCAATTGTCCGGTTGCTGCATCGCACTAACCGCGCTAAACCATTGCACGCTTGGGGCGGCATCAAGCCGTCGGATATGAGCGCGGAGTGCGGGCAGCAATGGCCCAGAACATACCTGTCGGAAGACCCCTTTCGCCGCATCTGCAGGTCTACAAGCTGATCTTCACCTTCCTGATGTCCGGTTTCCACCGCGTCACCGGCTTGATGCTCTATTTCGGCGTGCTGTTCGGCCTCTGGTGGCTGGTCTCGGCGGCGAGCGGGCCTGCCTATTTCAATTTCGTCAACGGCCTCGCCGGTTCGATCCTCGGCCGGGTGGTGCTGCTCGGCCTGACCTGGCTCCTCATCCACCACGGTCTTGGCGGGGTGCGCCATTTCATCTGGGACACCGGCAAGGGCCTCGACGAGCGCGGGCGCGAGCTTCTCGCCCGGCTGACGCTGATCGGCTCCTTGTCGCTGACCCTCATCGTCTGGATCATCGCCTATCTGGTGCGGGGAGGCTGAAGCCATGACCATGCGCACGCCGCTTTCCCGCGTGCGGGGCCTCGGTCCCGCCAATCACGGCACCGAGCATTTCTGGCGCCAGCGCCTGACCTCCCTGGCCAGCCTGGTGCTGAGCGTGTTCCTGATCGTCCTCTCCCTGTCACTGGTCGGCGAACCCTATGAGGTCGTCGTCGCCCGCCTCGGCTCGCCGTTTGTTGCCGTCCCCCTCATCGCCACCGTCATCGCCTTTGCCTATCACATGCAGATCGGCATGGAGGTGATCATCGACGACTATGTGTTCGGCGAGGCCCAGCGGATCACGGCGCTCATCGCCAACAATTTCTTCTGTATCGCGATCTCGCTGATCGGCGTCTTCGCCATTCTCAAGCTGAGTATTGGAGGCTAACCCACATGGGAGCCAATGGCAGCGGGACGCGCGCTTCCGGCGCGGCTGCGCCGAAACTGGGCGGCCAGGCCTATCCGTTGATTGACCATAGTTTCGACGTCGTCGTGGTCGGCGCCGGCGGCGCCGGGCTCAGGGCGACACTAGGCACCAGCCAGGCCGGCCTGAGGACCGCGTGCATCACCAAGGTGTTCCCCACCCGCAGCCACACCTTCGCCGCCCAGGGCGGCATTTCGGCTGCCCTCGGCAATATGGGCGAGGACGACTGGAGATGGCACATGTTCGACACCGTCAAGGGCTCCGATTGGCTCGGCGACCAGGACGCCATCGAATATCTGTGCCGCAACGCGGCGTCTGCCGTCTACGAGCTCGAACATTTCGGCGTGCCCTTCTCGCGCACCGAGGACGGGCGCATCTATCAGCGCCCCTTCGGTGGCATGACCACCCATTTCGGCAAGGGGACGGCGCAGCGCACCTGTGCCGCGGCCGACCGCACCGGCCACGCCATCCTGCACACGCTCTACGGGCAGAGCCTGCTCCACGGCGCCGAGTTCTTCGTCGAATATTTCGCCATCGACCTGATCATGGACGAAGACGGCGCCTGCCGCGGCCTGGTGGCGCTCAACATGGACGACGGCTCGCTGCACCGCTTCCGCGCCCACAAGGTGATCCTCGCCACCGGCGGCTATGGCCGCGCCTATTTCTCGTGCACCTCGGCGCATATCTGCACCGGCGACGGCAACGCGATGGTTCTGCGCGCCGGCCTGCCGCTGCAGGACATGGAGTTCATCCAGTTCCACCCCACCGGCATCTACGGCGCCGGCTGCCTGATCACCGAGGGGGTGCGCGGCGAGGGCGGCTATCTGACCAATTCGGAAGGCGAGCGCTTCATGGAGCGCTATGCGCCCTCGGCCAAGGATCTCGCCTCCCGCGACGTCGTTTCCCGCGCCATGACGATCGAGATCCGCGAGGGCCGCGGCGTCGGCCGCGACAAGGACTACATCCATCTTCACCTTGAGCATCTCGACCCGGCGATCGTGGCCGAGCGGCTGCCGGGCATATCGGAATCGGCGAAGATCTTCGCCGGCGTCGACGTCACCCGCGAGCCGATCCCGGTGCTGCCGACGGCGCATTACAATATGGGGGGCATCCCGACCAGCTATTGGGGCGAGGCGCTGACCAAGGTCGGCGGCGACGCCGACCGTGTGGTGCCGGGCCTCATGGCCATCGGCGAGGCGGCCAGCGTCTCCGTGCACGGCGCCAACCGCCTCGGCTCCAACTCGCTCACCGACCTCGTCGTCTTCGGCCGCGCCGCCGCCCAGCGCTGCATCGAGACGGTGGAGGCAGGCAGCCCGCACGCCGAGCTGCCGGCGGATGCCGGCGATCTTGCGGTTGCCCGCCTCGACCGGTTCCGCCATGCCGACGGCGACACGCCGACCGCTGAGCTGCGGCTGAGGATGCAAAAGACCATGCAGTCGAACTGCGCCGTGTTCCGCACCGGCGAGGTGCTGGAGGAGGGGTTGAAGCTGATCCACGACGTGTGGGCGGCGACCGCCGACATCAAGGTCACAGACCGCTCGCTGATCTGGAACTCCGACCTCATCGAGACGCTGGAATACGACAATCTGATTGCCCAGGCCGTTGTCTCCATGGAGGGCGCGGCGCATCGCACCGAAAGCCGCGGCGCCCATGCGCGCGAGGATTTCCCCGACCGCGACGACGAGAACTGGATGAAGCACACGCTCACCTTCGCCGACACCGACAAGCGCGCCGTGCGCCTCGACGACCGGCCGGTGCACGCCTTCACCCTTTCCAACGACGTCGACTATATCGAGCCGCGGGCGCGGGTTTATTAGCGGGGAACGGAAGATGGGATTTTTCAGGCAAACGTTTTTGGGAGGAAGAACAAAATGACCCGGCGATTTTGCAGGGTTTCGGCGATCCTGATCGCCTGTGCCGGTCTTGCCGCCCCGGCGCTCGCGACCCAGGAGCATCTCGATACGCTGGAGCGAGAATGCGGGCCGCAGCTTGGCTTTTCCGCCAGCGGCTGCAAGTGCATTTCCAACACCGCGGCGGTCGAGCTCAACGACACCCAGCAGGCCTTCGTCGCCGCCCAGGTGACCAAGAACCAGGCCGAGATCGCCCGCATCCAGGGCGCGATGACCATGGACGAGATGATGCAGGCGGCCAATTTCATGACGACGGCGCCCTCGCGCTGCGCCGGCCGGTAGCCGCAGTGGGTCGACGGGTCGGGGAACTTCGGTGGCCGCTATATCCGACAGCTACATATCGAACCGCCGGGAAGGTGCCGCGGCAAGGCTTCCCGCTGCCGCGGCGGACGTCGACGATGAGTCGTCCTTCGGCTATTACGCGCCGGTGGGCGCCGCCCGGCTGCTGCTCTGGTGCACCCGCCACACGCCGCTTGGGCGCGGGCGCATGCGCAAATTCGCCGGTGCCCTGTTCCAGCGGCTTCATGCAGATCCGGTCGATGTCGAGCGCTGGGGCGCGCCGCTCAGGCTTTATCCGGCCGGCAATGTCAGTGAACGTAAGGCGCTGTTCAGGCCGGATCGCTTCAACCGGCGGGAATTCGCCTTCCTTGCGGATCTGTTCCGTGAAGCGCCCGGGGTCTTCGTCGACATCGGCGCCAATGTCGGGCTGTTCAGCCTGTTCCTCGCCGGCGAGGCGGCCGCCGGCACGACCATCGTTTCGATCGAGCCGCACCCGTCCTTGTTCCGCCGCATGGCGTATAATTTCCGCGGCCTCGACGGGGCCCGGCGCGGTATCGACATTCGCGCCGTCGAAGTCGCCCTCGGGGACGGAGCGGGCAGGGCTTATTTGCGGCCCGACGCCGACGATCTCGGCGCGAGCGCGATCGCAACGGCCTGCATCGAAGACGCGATCGCCGTCGCCATGACCACGCTCCGGCTCCTGATCGAGGATGAGCGGCTTGATGCGATTCGCGCCGTCAAGATCGATGTCGAAGGCTATGAGGACCGCGTCCTCGGACCGTTCTTCCGCGAGGCGCCGGAACGGCTGTGGCCGGAGGCTCTGGTCGTCGAGCACCTCAGCCGCGATCGTTGGGACTTCGATTGCATCGGCGAATGCGAGGCGCGCGGCTATACGCAGAACTTCCGCACCCGCGGCAACACGGGTTTGACGCGGGCGCCGGCCGGCGCCCGGTCGCTCTGACGATACGGGATTGAAGAATGGTCCAGTTCACGCTTCCCAAGAACTCCAGGGTCAAGAAGGGCAAGGTCTGGCCGAAGCCGGAAGGCGCGGGCAGGCTGCGCGAGTTCCGCATCTATCGCTGGGATCCCGATCAAGGCGGCAATCCCCGGCTCGACACCTACTTTGTCGACACCGAGGATTGCGGGCCGATGGTTCTCGACGCCATCATCTGGATCAAGAACAAGGTCGACCCGACGCTCACCTTCCGCCGCTCCTGCCGCGAGGGCATCTGCGGCTCCTGCGCCATGAACATCGACGGCCTCAACACGCTGGCCTGCACCCGCGAGTTCGGCGACATCAAGGGGCCGGTGAAGATCTATCCCCTGCCGCACATGGCCGTGGTCAAGGACCTGGTGCCGGATTTGAGCGGCTTCTACGCCCAGTACCGCGACATCGAGCCGTGGCTCAAGACCACGACGCCGGAGCCGGAGCGGGAGTGGCCGCAGGCGCGCGCCGACCGCGAGAAGCTCGACGGGCTGTACGAGTGCATCCTGTGCGCCTGCTGCTCGACCTCGTGTCCGAGCTACTGGTGGAACGGCGACCGCTATCTCGGCCCGGCGATCCTGCTGCAGGCCTATCGCTGGCTGATCGACAGCCGCGACGAGGCCACCGGCGAGCGCCTCGACCAGCTCGACGACCCGTTCCGGCTGTATCGCTGCCACACCATCCTCAATTGCGCCCAGGCCTGCCCCAAGGGCCTCAACCCGGCCCTCGCCATCGCCGAAATCAAGAAGATGATGCTCCAACGCTCGGTCTAGCCGATCCGTCGCCCGCCTTGCCTCAACCCGTCCTTCCCGAGACATCGGCAACCCATTGGCCTTGGTTGGGGCGGACTCGGTCGATCATTCTCTCAGGACTAAGCAAGAGGCGATGCCAATGGGTCCCCGACTGCTCGGGGACGACGCTTTGGTGGGTGGCATGGCCTTAAACAACCCTCATTCGTCATGCCCCGGCTTGACCGGGTGACCCAGTAGCCTCGGAGTTCAGTCATTGACGCTGGGGGTTACTGGGTCCCGGCTCTCCGCTTCGCTGCGGCCGGGATGACAACAAGAGGCAGGGAGCGCCGGTAGGGCGCGACCAGGAAGAAGAAATGGCAAAACCCGAGTCTGATTGGATCGCGGCAACGGCGAAGCTTGCCCTTGGTTCAGGGGCGGCTTTCGTTTGCTCTTTGACAGTGTGGTCGTGTGGCAGGGTCGCTGCCCAATCCGTCTTTCCGGCGCATACCGGAATCCAGGAAAAGGGCGGCAGTCCCTTGCCGACGCTGCTACTGGACCCCGGCCTTCGCCGGGGTGACGAGCGTGCGTGGGGCGAAGCCACGACAGGGACCAAACGAGCCGCGTCTCGAAGGATGCGGCCAAAGAAACCATCCCCCTCCCCCTTGACGGGCTATCGGATTCACACATCTTTTGACCTCAATGATTCCAATAACTTATCTGCCCTACCTTAGGAGAAACGGTCAGTATCCGGTGCCTTCGCATTTGTTGGAAAGACTCGCTTTTTCGAAATGGCTTGGGGGGCTCACTTGAGATGTGTGCATACGATAACCCCTTGACGGGGGAGGGATGCGAAGGGTTGGCGAGTGCGAAGCACGAGCTTACCCGAACCTGGGTGGGGGTGTGCCAGCGCCGCATGGATTGCCCCCCGGGTCTTGCTTCGCGAGCCCGAGAACAAGTTTTGCCGATTCCGAGGGCAGTCTTGTCAAGGCCCGCGATGACCAGGGAAGGCAACGGAGCCTCGCCGGCGCCCGAGCCCCCGGATACGGATATCGCCCTATTCCACGAACAGGACCTTGAGGTCCTGGTCGGGCCAATAGTCTTCCGCCCGCCACTCGAACGTGGACGGCCCGGTCTTCTTGATCCCGTCGCGGCACAGCGAGACGAGGCTTTCGGGCGTTCCCTTGTCGACGGTAAGCCGGAAGTCGTCGATGGTGCCGGCCCAGTTGGCACCGGTGGTCAGGATATAGGAAACCCAGTGGATGGTCGGATAGGTGTCGCCCATGGCCCTTGCCTTCCGCACCGCCGCCTGGGCGAAGGACGGCTCGATGCAGAATTGGCGCGCCTGCGCGGGCTCGGTGAAGAACTCCTCGTACCACACCGAGGCGCCGGCGACCGGCGCATAGCTATGCTCGATGCGCACCGGCCGGCCCGGCGGGAAGGTCTGCCGCCAGTAGAAGACGACTCCATAGCGCCACAGCGGCTGGGCATAATCGCCGTCGACGATGACCAGTCCGTCCTCGACGAGCTCCTTCTGGGTTGTTTCCGGCAGGGCGAGGATCTGCTGCCAGACGCCGTCGGCCATCGGGTTGAGCGGCAGCCCGGCGCGGTTGAGCGTGTCGCTGACGTCGAGGCCGAACAGGCTCGCCCGCTCCGCCACCTCGGGCTGCACCGAAACGCCGTCGACGCTGACCGTGAAGTCGACGAAATTGACCGGGTCGGCCGAAATTATGCCGACATCCCCGTCGCCGAGCTCGGCCATGTCGATTTCCGGCAAAGGAAAGGCGACAAGCACCGTCTGCGGCTGATCGGAGAGGTTGCGGAATACGTAGGAGACGCGGATCTGCCGCCGCGAGACATGGAGGTCTTCCGCCTCGATGCGGATGTCGGCATTGTGGGTGAGCCTCAGCCCGCCGGCGGCAAGCTCGGCGGAGGAATCATTGGCGCGCGCGGGTGTGCCCGGCGCCAGCGCCAGCCCCGCGGCGAGCATCGCCGCTGCCGTCGCCGCGCCTATTCGGCGGTGCCGGGATGGGAAGCGCGAAAATGCCACGCCTCCGCCCTTGCCCATGATGTCCTCCTCGTGTCGCCCCTGGGGCCTTCCCCTGCGCGCCTGCCGCGAAACGGGCGGATCGCCTCCGAACCGGAGCCTCACCCGCTCAGATCAAAGGAGGCAAGGGCCGCCATGTTGACGATGTCGGTATCCTTGGCTCCCAAGGTCACGATCTGCACCGGCTTGTCGAGGCCGACGAGCAGCGGTCCGATGACGGTCGATCCGCCCAGCACCCGCATCATCTTGGTCGAAATCGAGGCGGAGTGGAAGGCCGGCATGATCAGCACGTTGGCCGGGCCCGACAGGCGGCAGAAGGGATAGGCCGCCATGACCTCGGTGTCCAGCGCCACGTCGGCGGCCATCTCGCCGTCATACTCGAAATCGACATGGCGCGAGTCGAGGATCTTGACGGCTTGGCGCACATGCTCGGAGCGCTCGCCTTCCGGATAGCCGAAGGTAGAGTAGGCGAGCATGGCGACGCGCGGCTCGTAGCCGAGCCTCCGGGCGACGCCGGCCGCTTCCTGGGCGATCTCGGCAAGCTCGCTCGCCGTCGGCATGTCGTGCACGACGGTGTCGGCGACGACGACCGTGCGTCCGCGGGTGATCACGATGGAAAGCCCGATCACCCGGTGCCCGGGCTTGGGGTCGATCACCTTGCGGACGTCCTTCAGCACCGCGGCGTAGGCGCGGGTCACGCCCGTGACCATGGCGTCGGCGTCGCCGGTCGCCACCATGCAGGCGCCGAAATAGTTGCGGTCGGTATTGACCAGCCGCTGGCAGTCGCGGAACAGATAGCCCTTCCGCTGCAGCCGCGTGTAGAGGAATTCGGCATAGTCGCGGTTGCGTTTGGAAAGCCGCGCGTTCTGAATCTCGACATCCTCGCGCGGCTCAAGTCCGAGCGCGGCGATGGTTTCGCGGATCGGTTCGTCGCGGCCAACCAGCACCGGCGTGCCCAGGCCGCTCGAAGCGAAGGTGTAGGCGGCGCGGATCACCTGCTCCTCCTCGCCTTCCGCGAACACCACCCGCTTCGGCGCCCGCCGGGCCTTGGTGAAAATGGTCTGCAAGGAGCCTGCGATCGGATCGAGCCGGGCGGAAAGCTGGTTCTTGTAGGCGTCGAAATCCGCGATTGGCTGGCGCGCCACGCCGCTTTCCATGGCCGCCTTGGCGATGGCCGGCGGCACATATCGGATCAGGCGCGGATCGAACGGCATCGGGATGATATAGTCGCGCCCGTAGCGCGGCCGGTTGCCCTCATAGGCGGCGGCCACTTCGTCGGGCACGTCCTCGCGCGCCAGTTGCGCCAGCGCGTGGGCCGCCGCGATCTTCATCTCCATGTTGATCGTGGTGGCACGGACATCGAGCGCGCCGCGGAACAGATAGGGAAAGCCGAGGATATTGTTGATCTGGTTCGGATAGTCCGAACGGCCGGTGGCCATGATCGCGTCGTCGCGGACCAGGGCCACCTCCTCCGGCGTGATCTCGGGGTCGGGGTTGGCCATCGCGAAGATGATCGGCTTGTCGGCCATGCTCCGCACCATGTCGGCGTCGATGGCACCTTCGACCGACAGGCCGAAGAAGACGTCCGCCCCCTTCATGGCCTCGGCGAGCGTGCGCGCCTTGGTGTCGGCGGCGAGCGCCTCCTTCCATTTGTTCATGCGCTCCTTACGGCCCTTGTAGATCGGCCCCTTGGTGTCGCAGAGAACGATGTTCTCGCCCGGAAAGCCCATCGCCTTGATCAGCTCTAGGCAGGCGATGCCGGCAGCGCCCGCGCCGTTGCAGACGAGCTTGGCCGATTTCATGTCGCGACCGGTCAGGTCGAGCGCGTTCATAAGCCCCGCCGCGACGATGATCGCCGTGCCGTGCTGGTCGTCGTGGAACACCGGAATGTCCAAAAGCGCGTGCAGCCTCTCCTCGATGACGAAGCAATCCGGCGCCTTGATGTCCTCCAGATTGATGCCGCCGAAGGCTGGCGCCAGATAGCGCACGCAATTGACGAAGGCGTCGACATCCTCGGTATCGACCTCCAGGTCGATGGCATTGATGTCGGCGAAGCGTTTGAACAGAGCCGACTTGCCCTCCATCACCGGCTTGGCGGCGAGCGCCCCGAGATTTCCGAGGCCCAGGATCGCCGTGCCGTTGGTGACCACGGCGACCATGTTTCCCTTGATCGTGTAGTCGAAGGCCAGCGTCGGGTCCTCGGCGATCGCCCGCACCGGCACCGCCACGCCGGGCGAATAGGCGAGGGAGAGGTCGCGCTGGGTCGCCATCGGCTTGGTCGGCATGATCTCCAGCTTGCCCGGCTTGCCGCCGCTGTGAAATTGAAGTGCGTCCTGGTCTGTGAAGTGCAGCCTCTTGCCGGGCAGCTTGAACTCCGTTGCCATGATTGCCTCTCGTGATAACCCGTGCTGCGGGCGCCGTGGCGCCCGGGACGGATGGTGAAATTTTGAGTGTGTACGGGGAACCGGCTGCGGGCGCAACCGGACGTGGCGTCGCGGGGCAAGATCGCCTATTGCCAAGTGCGGTGATTGGCGCCGATGTTTTTGCTACCCTGACGGCGTCCGATCGTACAAAGGGGCCACTGATCGATGGATGAACCCGGCGTCAAGGCCGCCGAAAAGGCGGCGGCCGGCAGGGCGCGCTCCGATGCGCGGCCCGCAAGCGTCCGGCCGGCGCGCCACGCCGGACGTGCGACGCCGATGATCGCCCAATATATCGAGATCAAGGCGGCCAATCCGGACAGCCTCCTGTTCTATCGCATGGGCGATTTCTACGAGCTGTTCTTCGAGGACGCGGAAGTGGCGAGCCGCGCGCTCGGCATCACGCTGACCAGCCGCGGCCAGCACATGGGCCGCGACATCCCCATGTGCGGCGTGCCGGTCAAGGCGGCCGACGAATATCTGCAGCGGCTGATCCGCCTTGGCCACCGGGTCGCGGTGTGCGAGCAGCTCGAGGATCCGGCCGAGGCCCGGAAGCGGGGCGCAAAATCGGTCGTGCGCCGAAACGTCACCCGCCTCGTCACCGCCGGCACCTTGACCGAGGACACGCTGCTCGACGCCCGCCGCGCCAACTATCTGGCTGCGGTGGCGCGCGCCCATGGCGGCGAGGAATGGGCGCTCGCCTGGCTCGACATTTCAACCGGCGCGTTTCACCTCGCCAAGACCACGCAGGCGGCGCTCGATAGCGATCTCGCACGGCTCGATCCGAGCGAGCTGCTGCTCTCCAACGCGCTTTATGAGGACACGACGCTGAAGCCGGTATGGAGCGGGTTGCGGTGCGCGCTGACGCCGCTTTCCCGCGAAAGCTTCGAATCGACGACCGCCGAGCGCCGCCTGCGCGACTATTTCGGCGTCGCCGCCCTCGACGCCTTCGGCGCCTTCGAGCGGGCCGAGCTTGCCGCCGCCGGCGCCGTCATCGCCTATGTCGAGCTGACCCAGGCAGGCCAGCGCCCGACCATCTCGCCGCCGCGCCGCGAGCGGGAGGACGCCGTTCTGCAAATCGATCCGGCGACCAGGGCCAATCTGGAGCTTACCCGGACCGTTCGCGGCGAGGCCGAGGGAAGCCTCGTCGCCGCCATCGACCGTACGGTAACGGCGGCCGGCGCACGGGAATTGGCCGAACGCCTGTCGGGCCCGCTCACCGATCCGGCCGAGATCGACTCCCGGCTCGACGCGGTTGCGTTTTTCGTCGATGACGAGCGTTTGCGCGAGGATCTGCGTGCCAGGATGCGGGCTGCCCCCGATCTTGCCCGTGCCTTGTCGCGCCTGGCGCTCGGCCGCGGCGGCCCGCGCGACCTAGCCGCCATCCGCGACGGGCTTGCCACCGCGCGCGCCCTTGCCGGGCTCATCGGCCAAGCTGAAGGACTGGCCCCGCTGCCGGCCGAGATTTCCGCGGCGACCGCGGCCCTTGAAGCGCCCGACTTGGTCCTTGCCGAAGCACTCGCCGCGGCGCTGGGCGGGGAACTGCCGCTGATGGCCCGCGACGGCGGTTTCGTGCGCGCCGGCTACCGCGAGGATCTCGACGGGCAGCGCGCGTTGCGCGACGAGAGCCGCAAGGTGATCGCCGGCTTGCAGGCGCGCTATGTCGAAAAGACTGGCGTCAAGTCGCTCAAGGTGCGCCACAACAATGTGCTCGGCTATTTCGTCGACGTGACCCAGAACCACGGCGCAAGGCTCCTCGCTGCGCCCTTGAACGAGAGCTTCATCCATCGCCAGACGCTGGCCAGCGCCATGCGCTTTACCACCGTCGAACTCGGCGAACTGGAGGCCAAGATCGCCGCCGCCGGCGAGCGGGCGCTTGGCATCGAGCTCGAAATCTTCGAGGCGTTGCGCGAGAAGGTGCTGGCCGCGGCCGATGCCGTCAAGGCCGCCGCCGCGGCGCTCGCCCGCCTCGACGTGCATTCCGCCTTTGCCGAGCTTGCCGTTGCCGAGCGCCATGTGCGGCCCAGGATCGACCGCTCGCTCGCCTTCCGCATCGTCGCCGGCCGCCACCCGGTCGTCGAGCGGGCCTTGAAGCGCTCCGGCGAGACCTTCATCGCCAATGATTGCGACCTCGGCCCGGCCTCCTACGATGACACGGAGGAGGGCGTCGAACGGGGCCGCATCTGGCTCGTCACCGGCCCCAACATGGCCGGCAAGTCGACCTTCCTGCGCCAGAACGCGCTGATCGCCATCCTCGCCCAGACCGGCGCCTTCGTGCCGGCGGAATTAGCGCATATCGGCATCGTCGACCGCTTGTTCTCCCGCGTCGGCGCGGCCGACGATCTCGCCCGCGGCCGCTCCACCTTCATGGTCGAGATGGTCGAGACGGCGGCGATCCTGAACCAGGCCGGTCCGCGCTCGCTCGTCATCCTCGACGAGATCGGCCGCGGCACGGCGACGTTCGACGGCCTGTCGATCGCCTGGGGAACGGTCGAGCATCTGCACGAGGTCAATGTCGCGCGCACCCTCTTTGCCACCCATTTCCACGAGCTGACGAGCCTTGCCCAGCGTTTGAAGCGCATCGTAAACGCCACCATGAAGGTCAAGGAATGGGGCGGCGACGTGGTTTTTCTCCACGAGGTCGTGCCCGGAGCCGCCGACCGCTCCTACGGCATCCAGGTAGCCAAGCTCGCCGGCCTGCCGGCTTCGGTCGTCGCCCGCGCCAAGGAGGTGCTGGCCATGCTGGAAGAGGGCGAGGCGGCGCGCGCCGGCGCCCGGCTGATCGACGACCTGCCGCTGTTCAGCGCCGCCCGCGAACCCGTCGCCAGGCCCGATGGCCGCGCCCAGGCGGTTCTCGACCTGATCGCCGAGACCGTTCCCGACGAGCTTACCCCTCGCGAGGCGCTTGACCTTGTCTACCGGATCAAGCTCAAACTGGCGTCGGACGACGGAGCCGACTAGGCTTTGAGTTGGCCGGCGTCGCCGCGCGACAGTTGGATGAACGATTGACCAAGCACACCCGCAAACTCACCGCGATCATCGATTCGGACCGCCTGCGCGCCGAGCTGACCGACTTGGTGCGCGAGTTGGGCGGCAACGAGGCGCGGCTGCGCGGCGCCGTTCTGGAGCGCCTCAAGGAGGTGCTCGCGCGCGGACGTTCGCTGTGCGAGGCCTGGCTGAAGGAGGACGGACGCGGCACGGTCTGCGCCACGCGCCTCTCCTATCTCGAGGACGAGATCGTCCGCGTGCTTTACGATTTCGCCGTCACCCACGTCTATCCGGCGCGCAATCCGTCATCCGCCGAGCGCATGGCGGTTGTCGCCGTGGGCGGCTATGGCCGCGGCACCCTGGCGCCGGGCTCGGACATCGATCTTCTGTTCCTGCTCCCCTACAAGCAGACCGCATGGGGCGAGAGCGTCGTCGAGTTCATCCTCTACACGCTCTGGGACCTCGGCCAGAAGGTGGGCCATGCCACGCGCAGCGTCGAAGATTGCATCCGCATGGCCAAGACCGACCAGACGGTGCGCACGGCGACCCTGGAAGCCCGCTTCCTCTGGGGCACCGAGGAGCTCTACGACGCGCTCGCTAAGGATTTCGACAAGCGGATCGTAAAGGGCACCGGCGCCGACTTCATCGAGGCCAAGCTTGTCGAGCGCGACATCAGGCACCAGCGCGCCGGCGAATCCCGCTACCTCGTCGAGCCCAATGTGAAGGACGGCAAGGGGGGCCTGCGCGATCTGCACACCTTGTTCTGGATCGCCAAATATTTCTACCGCGTGCGCACCGGCGCCGACCTGGTCCAGCGCGGCGTGTTCAGTCGCCAGGAGTATCGGCGCTTTCGCAAATGCGAGGATTTCCTGTGGGCGGTGCGCTGCCACCTGCATTTCCTGACCGGCCGCGCCGAGGACCGGCTGACCTTCGATCTGCAGAAGGAGATGGCATTGCGGCTCGGCTACACCGAGCACCCCGGCCAGAAGCACATGGAGCGCTTCATGAAGCACTACTTCCTGATCGCCAAGGAAGTCGGCGACCTGACGCGCATCGTCTCCGCCGCGCTGGAGATGCGGCACGTCAAGAAGACGCCGATGCTGAGCCGCTTCATGCGACCGCTGCGCCGCCGTCTCGATCGCGCCTTCAAGGAGGCGCCGGGCTTCGTCTTGCAGGCCGGCCGCATCAATGTCACCGATGAGGAGGTGTTCGCGCGGGATCCTGTGAACCTCATCCGCATGTTCTGGCTCGTCGACCGTCATGACGCGCTCTTGCACCCCGATGCGGTGCGCCTGGCGAACCGCTCGCTCTCCCTCATCGACAAGCGCCTGCGCAATGACGCCGAGGCCAACCGGTTGTTCCTCGACATATTGACGTCGACGAACAATCCCGAGGCGGTGCTGCGGCGCATGAACGAGACCGGCATCCTCGGCCGCTTCGTGCCCGATTTCGGCAAGGTGGTGGCGATGACGCAGTTCAACATGTACCACCACTACACGGTCGACGAGCATCTCTTGCGCGCCGTCGGCATCCTGGCCGAGATCGAAGCCGGCCGGCTCGCCGCCGAGCACCCGCTGTCCGACGAGATCATCCACGAGGTCAAGAACCGCCGCGGCCTCTATGTCGCCCTGTTCCTGCACGACATCGCCAAGGGCCGACCGGAGGATCACCCCACCGCCGGCGAGCGCGTGGCGCGGCGCTTGTGTCCGCGCCTGGGGCTGACGGCGGCCGAGACGGAGACCGTCGCCTGGCTGGTCAAGCACCATCTCGCCTTCAGCCGTTTTGCCCAGTCGCGCGACCTCAACGACCGCAAGACGATAGAGGATTTCGCCCAGCTGGTGCAGAGCCCGGAGCGCCTCAAGCTGTTGTTGATGTTGACCGTCGCCGACATCAAGGCGGTGGGGCCGGGGGTCTGGAACGGCTGGAAGGGCCAGCTGATGCGCAATCTTTATTTCGAAACCGCCCCGGTGCTTGCCGGCGGTCCGGTCGAGGAAAGCCAGCGCCAGCGCGTCGAGGAGGCCAAGGAGGAGCTCAAGGTCGCGCTTGCCGACTGGCCGGCTGCCGACATCGCCGCATATTCGGCGCGCCACTATGCGCCCTACTGGCTCAATGTCGACCTGGACCGCAAGCTCGTCCATGCCCGTCTGATTCGGCAGGCGACGGAGGACAAGCTGCCGCTCGCCACCGCGGTGCGCTCCGACGCTTTCCGCGAGATCACGGAGCTCACCGTCTATGCGCCCGACTATCCGCGGCTATTGTCGATCATCGCCGGCGCCTGTGCGGCGGCCGACGCCAACATCGCCGACGCCCAGATCTTCACCACTTGCGACGGCATGGCGCTCGATTCGATCATGATCAACCGCGAGTTCGAGCGCGAGGCCGACGAGCTGCGCCGCGGTCGCACCATCGCCCGCGGAATCGAGCAGGCGCTGCGCGGCGAGATCCGCCTGCCCGATATGGTCGCCCGCAAGGCCCAGCCCAAGGGCCGCTTGAAAGCCTTCCAGGTCGAGCCGCAGGTGTTCATCAACAATGGCTGGTCGGAGACCTTCACCGCCATCGAGGTCAACGGCCTCGACCGCCCCGGCCTGCTCTACGCTCTGACCACGGCGCTCGCCAGGCTCAACCTCAACATCGCCTCCGCGCGCATCACCACTTACGGCGAGCGCGCCGTCGACGTCTTCTACGTCACCGATCTGACCGGCCACAAGATCGACTCCCAGGCCCGCCAGGCGACGATCACCCGCCGGTTGATCGAGGCGCTCGAGCCCGAACGGGTCGGCGGCGGAGACAAGGAGGCAAAACCGCGATCGACCCGCCGCGTTGCCGCGGCGTCCTAGAGCGGTTCCCGATGAGTCTCGCCCGCTCCTTCGCCACCGTTGGCGGCTTCACCATGGCAAGCCGCGTGCTCGGCTTTGTCCGCGACATCCTGATCGCCGCCGTGCTCGGCACCGGGCCGGTGGCTGACGCCTTCTTCGTCGCCTTCCGCTTCCCCAACCTGTTCCGCCGCCTGTTCGCCGAGGGCGCCTTCAACTCAGCCTTCGTGCCGCTGTTCGCACGCGAGCTGGAGGGCGGCGGGGTCGCAGCCGCGCGCCGCTTCGCCGAACAGGCCGCGGCGGTGCTGCTGTGGACGCTGCTCGCGGTCACCGCCATCGCCGAAATCGCCATGCCCTGGCTGATGTATCTGTTGGCGCCGGGCTTTGCCGAGGACTCGGAAAAGTTCGACCTGGCGATTTTGCTGACCCGGATCACCTTTCCCTATCTGTTGTGCATGTCGCTGGTGGCGCTCGTCTCCGGCGTGCTCAACACGTTGGGCCGCTTCGCGGCGGCGGCCGCGGCGCCCGTGCTGCTCAACATCGTGCTCATCGGCGTGCTTGTGATGCTCTATGCGGTCGGCGATGACGGCACGGCGCTGTCGGGAAAATCGCTGGCCTGGGGCGTCTCGGCCGCCGGATTCCTGCAGCTTGCCATGCTGCTCTTCGCCGCCCGCCGCGCCGCCATGCGCTTTAGCATCGTCCGTCCGCGCTTGACCAAGCAGGTGAAGCGGCTCATCGCGCTTGGAATTCCCGGCGTGATTTCGGGCGGCGTCACCCAGGTCAATATCGTCATCGGCACCATCATCGCCTCGCTGCAGGCGGGAGCCGTATCCTATCTCTATTACGCCGAGCGGGTCTATCAGCTCCCCCTCGGCGTCGTCGGCATTGCCATCGGGGTCGTGCTGTTGCCCGACCTGTCGCGCCGGCTGCGCGCCGGCCGGGAGGACGGCGCCCATTGGAGCCAGAACCGGTCGCTGGAGTTCGCAATGCTCTTGACCCTGCCGGCAGCCGTCGCGCTTGCCGTTGTGTCAACGCCGATCATTCAGGTGCTGTTCGAGCGCGGCGCCTTCTTGAGCGACGACGTCCGGCCGGTGGCCCTGGCGCTGATGGCCTTCGCCGCCGGTCTGCCGGCCTTCGTGTTGATCAAGGTGTTCCAGCCCGGCTTTTTCGCGCGCGAGGACACGCGCACGCCGATGCGCTATGCCGCCGTCAGCGTTGCCGTGAACGTTGCCGGCAGCCTCGTGCTCTTCATTCCCCTCGGCCATATCGGCATCGCCATCGCCACCTCGCTCGCCGGTTGGGTCAACGCGGCGCTGCTTGTCGGCACCCTTTCGAGGCGCGGCCATTTTGCCGTCGACGCGCCGTTGCGAAGCCGCCTGCAGCGGATCGTCTTCGCCGCCCTCCTCATGGGCCTGGCGCTGTGGCTTTGCGCCTGGATGATGGAGGCATGGTTGACCGCGCCGGCGATCGTGGTGCGGGCCTTGGCGCTGGCGCTTCTCGTCGCCCTCGGCATGGGGCTATATGCCGCCGCGGCGCAGCTCACCGGGGCCTTCGATCTGCGCCAGCTTCGCGAAATGCTCGGGCGCGGCGGCTGAGCGGCTTGCGCTCGCTCTTGCGATTGTTCATAACCCGCCTCCGAAACTTGCCCCGACCAGCCGCCGAGGAACCGGCCCATGAGCGCACTGAAAACCCGCGTCTTTTCTGGCGTCCAGCCGACCGGCAACCTGCATCTCGGCAACTATCTCGGCGCCATTACCCGCTTCGTCGCCCTTCAGGACCGGTTCGATTGCATCTATTGCGTCGTTGACCTGCATGCGATCACCGTGTGGCAGGAGCCCAAGGAGCTCGCCCGCAACACCCGCGAGGTGACGGCCGCCTTTCTCGCCTGCGGAATCGACCCCGATAAACACATCGTTTTCAACCAGAGCCAAGTGGTCCAGCATGCCGAGCTAGCCTGGATCTTGAACTGCGTCACCCGCATGGGCTGGCTCAACCGCATGACCCAGTTCAAGGAGAAGGCCGGCAAGCACCGCGAGAACGCCTCGGTGGGCCTGTTTGCCTATCCCAATCTCATGGCCGCCGACATTCTCGCCTATCGGGCAACCCACGTGCCGGTCGGCGAGGACCAGAAGCAGCATCTCGAGCTGTGCCGCGACATCGCCCAGAAATTCAACACCGATTTTGCCGAATCCATCGCCGCTCACGGTTTTTCGCAGCCCTTCTTCCCGTTGACCGAACCGCTGATCCAGGGCCCGGCGACCCGCGTCATGTCGCTGCGCGACGGCGCCAAGAAGATGTCGAAGTCTGACCCGTCCGACTATTCGCGCATCAACCTGACCGACGATGCCGACACCGTGGCGCTGAAGATCCGCAAGGCCAAGACCGACCCCGAGCCGCTGCCGAGCGAGGAAGCGGGCCTTGCCGGGCGGCCCGAAGCGGAAAATCTCGTCGGCATCTTTGCCGCCCTCGCCGGCACCGACAAGGCCGAGGTGCTGCGCCAGTTCGGCGGCGGCCCCTTCTCCGCCTTCAAGCAGGCGCTGGCCGAGCTCGCCGTCGATCGGCTCGGGCCCGTTGCCGCGGAGATGAGCCGGCTCGTCGAGGACGTGACCTTTATCGACCGGGTGCTCAAGGAGGGCGCGGAAAAGGCCGCCGCGATCGCGGAACCTGTGATGCGCGACGTCAAGAAAGTCGTCGGCTTCGTACAGTCTCGCTTCGCGTGATCCGGGGCGGCTTGCGCACTTGCCGCGCCTGCGCGTCGATGGCAGCATGGTCGCCATGAGCAACGGGGCCAAGAAGACCCGCAAACCCGGCGCGCGGGACCGGCGCAAGCCGACGCGCAAGTTCCTGGTCATCATCGATGACACGGAGGAATGCGGCCGCGCACTGCGCTTTGCCACCCGCCGCGCCGAGCACGGCGCCGGCCTGACGCTGCTCTATGTCATGGTGCCGGGCAACTTCCAGCACTGGCTCAATGTCGAATCGATCATGCGCGAGGAAGCCGAAGCGAAGGCCAAGGCGACGCTGAAGCTGTTCGCCAAGGAAGTGGCGTCCTATTCGCCGATCAAGCCGGAGCTGGTGATACGCGAGGGCGTCCTGGCCGAGGAGATCGTCAAGCTGATCCAGGAGGACAAGGCCATCGCCATTCTCGTGCTCGCCGCCGCCAGCGGCACGGAAGGGCCGGGGCCGCTGGTCTCCAACCTCGCCGGAAAGGGCTCCGGCACATTCCCGATCCCGATCACCATCGTGCCCGGCAACCTCACCGACGCGGAGATCGACCGGTTGGCATGAGGGCACTCCTGACCTATCTTGTAGGCGGCGCCGGAGCCGGCTATAATGTAGAATAGTTCTAAAATAAGATCGCTGCGCAAACCGAAGATTCAGGACCGCCATGTTCATTCAGACCGAAGCTACACCCAATCCGGCCACCCTGAAATTCATTCCGGGTAGGCCAGTGCTGAGCGCGGGAACAAAGGATTTCCGGGACGCGGAAGCGGCCGCGGCCTCGCCGCTGGCCGAACATCTGTTCACGATCCCGGGCGTCGTCGGTGTGTTCCTGGGCGCCGATTTCGTCACCGTGAGCAAGAACGAAGGCAGCGACTGGCAGCATCTCAAGCCTGCCATTCTCGGCGCCATCATGGAGCATTACCTCTCCGGCCTGCCGATGCTCGCCGATGCGAGCGCCGGCGAGCCGGGCGTCGAGGAGTATGACGAGGCGGACGGCGAGATCGTCAACACGATCAAGGAGCTCCTCGAAACGCGGGTGCGCCCGGCGGTGGCCCAGGATGGCGGCGACATCACCTTCCAGAGCTATCGCGACGGCGTCGTGTTCCTGCATATGCGCGGCGCCTGCTCCGGCTGCCCGAGCTCGACGGCGACGCTGAAGAACGGGATCGAGAATCTGCTCCGCCACTTCGTGCCCGAGGTACAGGAGGTCCGCCCGGTCTGACCATAACCGGGGCACGGTATTGCCCCCGGCTTGTCGCCTTTTGCAACCGGGAATAAGCGTTGAAAATCCTGGCGATTGACACCGCGCTTAAGGCCTGTTCGGTCGCGCTTTTCGACACCACCGGCGTATCGCCCCCCGTTTCGGAGAGCGTGCCGATGCTGCGTGGCCACGCCGAGGCGTTAATGCCGATGGTCGCGCGGGTGGTTGCGGCCGCGCGTCTGCCCTTTTCCGATATCGACCGTTACGCGGTGACCGTGGGCCCGGGAACCTTTACCGGCATCCGCGTCGGCGTTGCCGCCGGGCGCGGGCTTTCGCTTGCCGCCGGCCGGTCGCTGATCGGCATCACGACGCTTGAAGCCTATGCGGCCGAGCTGGCGGACGAGAGTGAAGGCGCACCCGTTGCGATCGCCTTGGATGCGCGCCGCGGCGAGGTCTATTTCCAGACTTTCGATAGCGCCGGCCAGCCGCTTTCGGAAGCCGCCGCGCTGGCACCGGAAGCTGCGGCCGAGAGTCTCGGCACCGATGCGGTGCTCGCCGGTAGCGGCGCCCGGCTTGTCGCGGATGCGCTTTCCGCCCTGGGCCGAACCGTCCGTTTGTCGTCGCGCGACCTCGGGCCCGGCCCTGACCCAATGATCATCGCCCGTCTCGCGACGGAAAAGGCCGTGCCGGACCGCCGGCCGGCGCCGCTTTACCTGCGCCCTGCCGACGCCAAGCCGCAGCCAGGTGCGGTTGCGCGGCAAGCCGACGGCCGGGCGAGTGCGCCATGATTTCGTATGGCCCGGCCCGCGAGAGTGACACTGCGACGCTCGCCGCGCTGCACGCGGCAAGCTTCTCCCGCGATTGGAGCCGCGATGAATTCGCCAGGCTGCTGAGTGCGCCGGGGAGCCGCGCTCTCCTCGCCTGGCGGGAGAGCGACGACAGCCCGGCCGGCTTCCTCATGGCCCGTACGGTGGCCGGCGAGGCGGAGGTCCTCACCATCGCCGTTGCCCCAGAGCATCGCCGGCACGGCGTCGCCAAGAACCTGATGAAGCGTCTGTTCGACGATCTCAGACATCGCAGGATCACCGCGGTCTTTCTCGAGGTCGGTGCGGAGAATAAGCCAGCGCTGCTTCTTTATGGCGGCTTCGGCTTCGCCGAAATCGGACGCCGTCCCGGCTATTATGGCGGCAGCGCGCCCGGCGACGCCCTGGTGCTGCGGGCGAGCTTGGCTGTGCCGGCAATGGTTTCAAAAAGCGCCGAAACGGACTATGAAAAGCCGGTGTGAGCCAAATGGCGGACGAAATGGCGGACGCGAATGATCCCGACGGAAAGCTGAGCCGCATCGAGGCCGTGTGCCTCGACAAGGGCATGCGCATGACCGAGCAGCGGCGGGTCATCGCCCGTGTCCTGTCCGACGCCGAGGATCACCCCGACGTCGAGGAGGTCTATGCCCGCGCCTCCACCGTCGACCCGCGCATTTCGATCTCCACCGTCTACAGGACGGTCAAGCTGTTCGAGGATGCCGGCATCCTCGAGAAGCACGAGTTCCGCGACGGCCGCTCGCGCTACGAGCCGACCAGCGACGAGCACCACGACCATCTGATCGACCTGCGCACCGGCGAGGTCATCGAGTTCCAGAACGAGGACATCGAGAAATTGCAGCGCCTCGTCGCGCGCGAGCTCGGCTACCGGCTCGTCGACCACCGGCTGGAGCTTTACGGCGTGCCTCTCAAGGACGCCAAGTGACGGTACTGCGCGCCCTTGTCCTGGTCATTAGCCTAACTCTGGTGACGGCGGTCGGCATTGTCATTCAATTCGCGCTCGCCGGGCTCGGGCTGCCGGCGGCACGCAGTTTCCCGATGCGCTACCACCGCACGGTCTGCCGCCTGATCGGCCTGAGGATCGATTTGCGCGGCGCGGTCTGCGAGGCGCGTCCGCTGCTCATCGTCTCCAACCATGTGAGCTGGCTCGATATCCCGGTCATCGGCTCGCTCGTGCCTTTGTCCTTCGTCGCCAAACAGGAGGTCGCGCGCTGGCCCGTCTTCGGCCTGCTCGCCCGCATGCAGCGCTCGGTCTTCATCGACCGCAGCCGCCGCGGCACCCATGAGGCCAACCACGCCCTGGCCCAACGGCTGATGGCCGGCGAGGTCATTGTCCTGTTCGCCGAGGGGACGAGCAGCGACGGCAACCGGGTGCTGCCGTTCAAGACGCCGATCCTCGGCGCCGCGGAGCGGGCGGTGCGCGAATCGCACCTTGCCGAGGTCGCCGTTCAGCCCATGGCCATCGCCTATACGCGCCGGCACGGTCTGCCGATCGACCGCGCCGGGCGCCCGTCTTACGCCTGGTATGGCGAAATGGACCTGTTGCCGCACATTTGGGGCGTCTTGACCCACGGGCCGATCAACGTTTCGGTCGCGCTGGGCCCGGTGCACCCGGCCACGGAATTCGCCGACCGCAAGGCGCTTGCCCGGGCGCTTGAAGCGGAGGTGCGGCGCATGTTCACCGCCGAAGTCTATGGCACGCCGCCGCGGACGGAGACGAAAGCGCGGGGTAAGGAAGATTTGGCCCCCGCCTATCGCGCCGGCCGGGCATAGGTTATTCTGATATTCTAATGACATATGGTAGTGACTATATTGCAGTGCCCACCGGCCGAAGGATGAGGATGAACGCAGCGGACATTCCGCAAGACGACGAGGACGCGACGCAGTTCGATAGCGTGTTGACCGGCCAAAAGAAGCTTTTCGTCAAGACCTACGGTTGCCAGATGAACGTCTACGACTCCGAGCGGATGTCGGACGTGCTGGCGCCGCACGGCTTCGTTGCGACCGATCGGCCGGAAGACGCCGACCTCGTCGTGCTCAACACCTGCCACATCCGCGAGAAGGCGGCCGAAAAGGTCTATTCCGAGCTCGGCCGCATGCGCGCGCTTTCGCGCCGGCGAGCCGGGCGCGGCCGCGAGACGCTGATTGCCGTTGCCGGCTGCGTCGCCCAGGCCGAGGGCGCGGAGATCATCCGCCGCGCGCCGGCGGTCAACTTCGTGTTCGGCCCGCAGGTGCTGCACCGCCTCGGCGACATGGTGGCCCGGGCGCGGTCCGGCGAGCGCGTGGTGGAGACCGACTTTCCCGTCGAGGACAAGTTTGCGCTGATGCCGGCGCCGAAGCGCAGGATCATCGCCGCGCGTGGGCCCTCCGCCTTTCTCACCGTGCAGGAGGGCTGCGACAAGTTCTGCACCTTCTGCGTCGTGCCCTACACCCGCGGCGCGGAGGTCTCGCGGCCGGTTGCAGCCATCGTCGAGGAGGCCGAACGGCTCGCCGATGCCGGTGTTGTCGAGATGACCCTCATTGGCCAGAACGTCAACGCCTATCATGGCCCCGGCGAGGACGGCACGCCATCGTCGCTGGCGCGGCTCATCCGGCGGCTTGCGGCCATCGCCGGCATCAAGCGCCTGCGCTACACCACCAGCCACCCGCGCGACATGGACGATGCGCTGATCGCGGCCCACGGCGAAGAAGAAAAGCTGATGCCCTATCTGCACCTGCCGGTCCAGTCAGGCTCGGACCGAGTCCTCAAGCGGATGAACCGCCGCCATACGGTCGGCTTCTATCGCGACATCGTCGAAAGGCTGTACGCGACGCGCCCGGACATGGCGTTGTCGTCCGATTTCATCGTCGGCTTTCCCGGCGAGAACGAGGCCGATTTCGCGGCGACGCTGGCGCTTGCCGGCGAGCTCGGCTACGCCCAGGCCTACTCGTTCAAATATAGCGCCAGGCCCGGAACGCCGGCCGCCGACAGCGCCGAGCAGGTTTCCGAGACGGTCAAGAAGGACCGCCTTGCCCGCCTGCAGGCGGTGCTCGATGCCGGACAGCGCGCTTTCAATGCGGCAAGCTTGGGTAGGACCATGCCGGTGCTGCTCGACCGGCCGGGCCGCAGAGAGGGCCAGCTTGCCGGCCGTTCGCCCTATCTGCAGGCGGTCCATGTCGAAGCGCCGGCGGATTTGATCGGCACCGTCCGCCAGGTCCGCATCGCGCAAGCCGGGCCGAACAGCCTTTCCGGCGTTCTCGCTGCTCCCTCTCGGCGGGTGCGGGCGGCCGTGGCGGCAGGGGGGGCTGTCTGACCATGCGCGGGCCCAGCACGGACGACGTGGCCGCCGGCGCCGGGACCTTGGCGCGCACCGAGCGGGTCCTGACCTTTGAGGACAATCAGCTTTTGAGCGCGCTCCTGGGCGACTTCGACCAGAACCTGGCGCTGATCGAGCACCGGCTCGGCGTCGAGGCCTCCGCCCGCGGCAATCACGTCTTCGTCTCCGGCCCGGCGGATGCCTGCGCCCAGGCCGAGACGGCGCTGCTCGCCCTTTATGATCGGCTCAAATCCGGGGCTGCCATCAGCGCCGGCGACGTCGACGGCGCCATCCGCATGGCCGCCGTCGAGCCGCCGGTCGCCGCGGCCGGCGACGCATCGGATCTCAAACCGGCGCACGGGGTCGCCCATATCGCCACCCGGCGGCGCACGATTACCGCCCGCTCGCCGATGCAGGACGCCTATATCCGCGAAATGGAGCAATCCGAGCTCGTCTTCGCCACCGGCCCGGCCGGCACCGGCAAGACCTATCTCGCGGTCGCCTTCGCCGCCGCATGGATCGAGCGCGGCCGCGCCGACCGAATCATCCTGTCACGCCCGGCCGTCGAAGCCGGCGAGCGGCTTGGCTTCCTGCCCGGCGCCATGCGCGAGAAGATCGACCCCTATTTGCGCCCGCTTTATGATGCGCTTTACGATGTCATGGCCTTCGAGCGCGTCGAGCGCGGCCTGCAATCCGGCTTTATCGAGATAGCGCCCCTGGCCTTCATGCGCGGGCGCACATTGTCGAACGCGGTCATCATTCTCGACGAGGCGCAGAACTGCTCGTCCATGCAGATGAAGATGGCCGTGACCCGTCTGGGCGAGAACGGACGGATGATCGTCACCGGCGATCCAAGCCAGGTCGACCTGCCGCCGGGACAGACTTCCGGCCTGCGCCACGCCATTGACCTTCTCGCCGGCATCGAGGGTGTCGCCGAGCTGCGCTTCACCGACAAGGACGTGGTGCGCCACGAGCTTGTCGCCCGCATCGTGCGGGCCTATGACGAGGCCGGGCGCAAGCAGGATTCGGGTGGCCAGGCGAGGGAGAATTCGTGAGGGCCGCGTGACCGCAATGGACGTGGACATAGCAATCAAGAGCGAGCAATGGGCGGCCCATCCGGAGCTGGGCCCGTTCCTGGCGCACGCCGCCCGAAAGACCGTCGAAATTGCCCGGCTGAAGACGGAACCCGACGCCGAACTGAGCATCGTTCTTGCCGGCGATGATCTTGTGCGCGGCTTGAACCGCACCTATCTGGGTCGCGACAGCGCGACCAATGTGCTGTCTTTTCCGCAAGGATCCGCCATTGCGGGAGGGGCGCGCCATCTTCTCGGCGACATCGCGCTCGCCTACGAGACGGTGGCGCGAGAAGCGGCCGCCGCGAACAAGCCCTTGCCGCATCATGCCGTCCATCTCGTTGTGCACGGCTTGTTGCATCTTTTCGGTTATGATCACGATTCCAATGCAAGAGCCACCGAGATGGAAGACGTCGAGCGCGCGGTTCTGGAGGCGCTCGCCATTCCCGACCCGTATGCCGAAGACGAGGTACAAAGCGAGCCGGCCACAGCCGCGCCGGCGACATCATCATGAGTAGCGAAGCCCAACCGACCCACCCCATCCCCGCAGCCGATCCCACCGACGAGGAAGCCGAATTACGCCGCGAGACGGGCTGGCTCGCGCGCCTGAAAAGCTCGCTCGGCCTGGTCTCCGATCAAACCTTGCGCGAAAGCCTGGAGACGGCGCTCGAAAGGCCGGAGCATTTGTCGGCGGCCTTTTCGCCGGAGGAGCGGCTCATGCTCCTCAATATTCTCGGCTTTCGCGAGCTCAGGATCGAAGACGTGATGGTGCCGCGCGCGGACATCATCGCCTGCGAGGAGCGGGTGCAGATCGGCAAATTGCTGAGAATCTTCCGCTCCGCCGGCCATTCGCGCATTCCAGTCTATCGCGAAACCCTCGATGACCCGACCGGCATGGTGCACATCAAGGACTTGATGAGCTGGATGACCGAGCAGGCTCAGAAGGGCCGCCGCCGGGCCCGGGGCGCCGCCGCGGGTACCTCCGAGGCCGAGCGCAAGCCAACCGCCGATGCCGGCCTTGATCTGCGCGGAATCGATTTTTCCAAGCCGCTCACCTCTGCGGAGGTTATCCGCCCGGTCCTGTTCGTGCCACCCTCCATGCCGGCGGTCGATCTCTTGGTGAAGATGCAGACGACGCATATCCATCTGGCGCTGGTCGTCGACGAATATGGCGGCACCGACGGCCTGGTCTCGATCGAGGATCTGGTCGAGGAGATCGTCGGCGAGATCGAGGACGAGCACGACCTGGCTCATGCGGCGCGGATCGAGCCGACCGAGGATGGCGGCTATATCGTCGACGCGCGGTTTCCGATCGAGGATTTCCGCGAGAAGATGGGCCGCGACCTCGGCCTCACGGCGGCCGAGGAGGAGGTCGACACGCTCGGCGGCCTGGTGTTCTCGGAGCTCGGGCGGATACCGGTCCGCGGCGAGATCGTCACCTATAATGACCATCTGGAGTTCGAGGTGCTCGACGCCGATCCGCGCCGGATCAAGAAGCTCAAGGTTTTCATCCAGGAGCCAGGCGAAGCGCGCAAGCGCAGGGCCAAGCGCGCTCACGGCGAGACGCCGGCCGCGGGCGGCGGCGATTGAGGCTGTCGCTGGAGCGCTCGCTCGTCAAACGGTTCCATATGACCGACGAATGTTCTAGAGCTTTGTCCGGCCACGGGGAACCGCTCTAGATGCTGCGCAAGCTTGCACAATCGGTGATCGTGCTGTGGGGATGGCGCCGCCTGCTCATGGCCTTTCTTGCCGGCGCGGCCTCGGTGCTGGCCCTGGCGCCGTTTCATTTCGCGCCCGTTCTGTGGTTGACGCTGCCGGTCTTGGTTTGGCTCATCGACGGCATCGGCGCCGGCGCATCGACGCGGGGCAACGCCTTTGGCCTTCTCTCCCGGATGGCTGCTGCGGCCATGATCGGCTGGGCCTTCGGTTTCGGCTATTTTCTCGCCGGCCTTTATTGGGTCGGCTTCGCCTTCCTCGTCGAGGCCGAGCTCTTTGCCTGGCTCCTGCCTTTCGCGGTTGTCCTGCTGCCGGCCGGGCTTGCCCTGTTCACGGCGCTTTCCTGCGCCCTTGCCGCGGCGTTCTGGTCGTCGGGCGCGGCCCGCATCTTCGCGCTCGCCGTCGCGATTGCCGCCGGTGAATGGCTGCGCGGTCATGCGTTGAGCGGATTTCCGTGGAACCTCTATGGCTATGCCCTGGCCTTTACCGACCCCCTGGCCCAGAGCGCGTCGATTTTCGGGCTCTACGGCCTCACGTTCCTGACCGTCCTCATCTTCGCCGCCCCTGCGACGCTGGCCACCGCCGAGGCGGAGGCAGGCTGGCCGGCCTGGCTGATGCCGTCGCTTCTCATGGCGATCCTGCCGGCGCTCGCCCTTTACGGCCTGTGGCGGCTGCCCGGTGCGGCGCAGCCCGAGGTTGCCGGCGTGCATCTGCGGCTCATCCAGCCGAACATCGTGCAAAGCCAGAAATGGCTGCCGGAGAACCGCAGCAGGATCCTCGCCGAATATCTGAGCATGACCGACGAGGCGACCTCGCCGGCCTCGAGCGGCGTTTCCGACGTGACCCATGTGATCTGGCCGGAATCGGCGCTACCCTTCGTGCTCTCCGAGAATGCCGAAGCGCTTGCCGCCATCGCCGCGCTATTGCCCGACAATGTGACGCTGATCACCGGCGCGGTGCGCCGCGCGCCGCCCGATCCCGATGGCGGCGATCTGAATGGGGGCGCCTTCAACTCGGTCCACGTCATCGATGGCGCGGGAGAGATCGTCGCCACCTACGACAAGGCCCATCTGGTGCCGTTCGGCGAGTTCCTGCCGCTGCAAGGACTGCTCGAGCGCATCGGCCTTGAACAGCTGACCCGCCTCAGGGGCGGCTTTACCGCCGGCCCGGCGGAACGAACCCTGCACCTTCAAGGCGCGCCCGCGGTGGCGCCGCTGGTCTGCTACGAGATCATCTTTCCCGGCAGCGCCATCGACCGCGCCGACCGGCCGGGTTGGATGCTGACCGTGACCAACGACGCCTGGTTCGGCAATTCCTCCGGACCGCGCCAGCATCTGCACCAGGCGCGTCTGCGCGCGGTGGAGGAAGGGCTGCCGGTGGTCCGCGCCGCCAATACCGGCATATCGGCCATCATCGACCCGTATGGGCGTATTGTCGCACGGCTGCCGCTCAACCGCCGCGGCATCATCGATGGCGGCCTTCCCGAAGCGCTGCCGCCGACCGTCTTTTCGCGCTACGGAAACCGCCTCCTCGCCGCGATGATGGTCCTCGGCCTTATCGTCGGCTTTGCCGGCATGTGGCGCGATCGCCGCGCCTCGCCGCGCACGGCGGGCCGGCCTGCTTGATTCACCACATCATGAGATTGGCGGCGCCCGCCGCTTGACCGTGCATGTCGGAAAATCGGATAAAGGCACATCCTGCGGCACTTGCCGCTAAAATTCACCGTGGCATTCCGGGCGAAGACGAGTGCGCCACGATTTTCTCGCGTAAAGGCCTTTGATGGTGAAAAAGCAGCCGCACCCGATCGACCTGCATGTCGGCCGCCGCGTCAAGATGCGGCGCATGCTGATCGGCATGAGCCAGGAAAAGCTCGGCAATCAGCTCGGACTGACCTTTCAGCAGGTGCAGAAATACGAGAAGGGCGCAAACCGGATCGGCGCCAGCCGATTGTGGGACATCTCCCGCATTCTCGAGGTTCCGGTGCGGTTCTTCTTCGAGGGCCTGCGCCCGGAGACCGGCCCGCCGGCGGAAGGTTTCGCCGAAGAGGCCCAGCCCGACTATGTGCTCGACTTCGTCCAGTCCAGCGAAGGCGTCCAACTGATCAAGGCCTTCGTTCAGATCAAGGACGACAATGTGCGCCGCGGCATCGTCAACCTGGCCAAGACCCTGGCCAAGGACAGGTGACGCGCGGCTGCGCTTGACCCGGTTCCCAAAACTTGCGACTAGAATCGCGCTCCGGGGGATGCTGCCCTTTTGAGCGCAGGTGCGCCGATATTTCCAATTCGCGCAATCAAGCCGCAGGTAGGACCGTGTCTCGTAACACCTATTATTTCACCAGTGAGTCGGTTTCCGAGGGCCATCCGGACAAGGTCTGTGACCGGATATCGGACGAGGTTGTCGATATGTTCTTTCGCGAGGCCGTGGCGGTCGGCTCCGATCCGGCGGGCATCCGGGTTGCCTGCGAGACCCTGGCGACGACCAACAAGGTCATCATCGCCGGGGAATATCGGGGTCCTGAGAGCGTCACCGTGCAGCGCATCTCGGAGGTCGCGCGCACCGCGGTGAAGGAAATCGGCTACGAGCAGGAAGGCTTTCACTGGGCCAATCTGAACATCGACGTGCTCCTCCATGCCCAGTCGGCGAACATCGCTCAGGGGGTCGATGCCGGCGGCAACAAGGACGAAGGCGCCGGCGACCAGGGGATCATGTTCGGCTATGCCTGCCGCGAGACGCCGGAGCTGATGCCGGCGCCGATCCAATATTCCCACCAGATCCTCAAGGCGCTGGCCGACGCACGCCATTCCGGCAAGGAGCCGTGGCTCGGGCCGGATGCGAAGAGCCAAGTGACGGTGCGCTACGAGAACGGGGTTCCGGTCGCCGTCAGCCAGATCGTCGTCTCGCAGCAGCATATGGACGAGGCTCTGAGTTCGGGCGACGTGCGCGCCCTCATCGAGCCTTATGTGCGCGCCGTGCTCCCCGCAGGCTGGATCTCGGCCGAGACGGTGTGGCACGTCAATCCGACGGGAAAATTCTTCATCGGCGGCCCGGACGGCGATTGCGGGCTCACCGGGCGCAAGGTCATCGTCGACACCTATGGCGGGGCTGCGCCCCATGGCGGCGGCGCCTTTTCCGGCAAGGACCCGAGCAAGGTCGACCGCTCGGCCGCCTATGCGGCCCGGTATCTCGCCAAGAACATCGTCGCGGCCGAGCTTGCCGAACGCTGCGCCATCCAGCTCTCCTATGCGATCGGCGTCTCCCAGCCCCTGTCGATCTATGTCGATCTCTACGGCACCGGCAACGGGATTTCCGAGGCGGCGCTGGAAAAGGCGCTCGGCGAAGTGATGGACCTTTCCCCGCGCGGCATCCGCGAGCATCTGAGTTTGAACAGGCCGATCTATGCGCGCACCTCGGCCTATGGGCATTTTGGCCGCGAACCCGATGCCGACGGCGGCTTTTCCTGGGAACGCACCGACCTTGTCGAGGCCATCGCCACCGCCGTCAGCTGAACGTCGAAGGGGGGACCGACCAAGTGCGCCCGGTCGAGGAGACGAGGCAAGAGGCGCGCGGCGTCGTATTCGGCCGCCGCAAGGGCCATGGTCTGCGCCCCGGTCAGGCGCGGCTCATGGAAACGCTGCTGCCGCGTCTGCGCCTCGGTCTGTCCAAGCCGGTGTCCGGGCTGCCAGCGCTGTTCGCAAGGCCGGTGCGCGCGGTCTGGCTCGAGATCGGCTTTGGCGGCGGCGAGCATCTTGCCTGGCAGGCGGCGCGAAATCCCGATATCGGCTTTCTCGGCTGCGAGCCCTTTGTCAACGGCATCGCCAAGCTCCTGGCCGAGATCGAGCGCCGGAACCTTGCCAATATCCGCATCCACGACGGCGATGCCGGCGACGCGCTCGACCAGCTTCCCGACGCCGCCAGCGGCCGGGTGTTCCTGCTCCATCCCGATCCCTGGCCGAAGAAGCGCCACTGGAAGCGGCGCTTTGTCAGCGCCGAGAATCTCGACCGCCTGGCCCGGATCATGGCGCCCGGAGCCGAGCTCAGGATCGCCAGCGACTGGCCCGACTATGTCGACTGGATGCTGCGCAGGCTCACCGTCCATCCCGCCTTCGTCTGGACCGCCGGCTGCGCCGCGGATTGGCGCACCCGCCCCGCCGACTGGCCGCAGACCCGCTATGAGGCGAAGGCCGTGCGCGCGGGCCGGATGCCGGTCTATCTCATTTTTCGCCGCCTCTAGAGGCGGCGCGTATTGCAATCGACGGGCGGAATGCTAATATCCGGGTCAATTAATCTCACAACGACACCGCATCGTTGAGAGTGGGTTCTCCGGGGCCCGCTCTTTTTAGTTTAGGTCTTGGACAAGGACCGGGCGCACGGCGAAGAAACGACGGTCATGAACGCTCAACCGCAGACGGGGCACCAGCCGCGGCTTTCGCGCGAGACGGGCCTTTCGGCCCGCATCGGCGCGCTGATCGAGCCGGTCCTCGAGGATATGGGCTTCCGCCTCGTGCGCGTGCGCGTCACCGGCCAGGACGGCTGCACGCTGCAGGTCATGGCCGAGCGCGCGGACGGGACCATGACCATCGACGACTGCACGGAGCTGAGCCGGGCGCTGTCGGCGGTGCTCGACGTCGAGGACCCGATTCCGGGCGGCTATCATCTCGAGGTCTCATCGCCCGGGATCGACCGCCCGCTGGTCCGGGTCGAAGACTTCGTCCGCTGGTCCGGCTTCGAGGCCAAGGTCGAGACGGCAGCCCCCATCGACGGGCGCAAGCGTTTCCACGGCGTCATTCTCGGCGTCTTCGACGCCAGCTTGCGGCTTGCCGTGCCCGACGCCGAGGGCGAGCGGCAGACCTTCGAGCTGCCGATCGATTCGATTGCGACCGCGCGTCTGGTGCTGTCCGACGCGCTCATCGCCGCCAGCTTGAAGGCGCAGAAACATTCCGCCGGCGGCGCCGGCGCCCAATCCGAGGAGCAAGGAACGAACCATGCAAACGAACGCCCGCAAGCCGGTCAGGGAGACAGATAATGGCTGAACACGCCGTCAGCGCCAATCGCCTCGAGCTTCTGCAGATTGCCGATGCGGTGGCGCGCGAGAAATCCATCGACAAGCAAATCGTGCTCTCCGCCATGGAGGATGCGATCCAGAAGGCGGCGCGTTCGCGCTATGGCGCCGAGAACGACATCCGCGCCGAGATCGACCCGAAGACCGGCGAGATCCGCTTGAGCCGCCTGCTGGAGGTGGCCGAGGAGATCACCGAGGAGGCGCGCCAGATCGATCTTGTCGAGGCGCACAAGCGCAATCCCGCGGCCCAGGTCGGCGATTTCATCGCCGAGCCGCTGCCGCCGCTCGATTTCGGCCGCATCGCCGCCCAGTCCGCCAAGCAGGTGATCGTACAGAAGGTCCGCGAGGCCGAGCGCGAGCGCCAGTACGAGGAATACAAGGACCGCATCGGCGACATCGTTTCAGGCATCGTCAAGCGCGTCGAATACGGCAATGTCATCGTCGATCTCGGCCGCGCCGAGGCCATCGTCCGCCGCGACGAGGGCCTGCCGCGCGAGAGCTTCCGCTATGGCGACCGCATCCGCGCCTATGTCTATGACGTGCGCCGCGAGCAGCGGGGCCCGCAGATCTTCCTGTCGCGCACCCATCCCCAGTTCATGGCCAAGCTGTTCGCCCAGGAAGTGCCGGAGATCTACGACAACATCATCGAGATCAAGTCGGTGGCCCGCGATCCCGGCAGCCGCGCCAAGATCGCGGTCATATCCAGAGACACCTCGATCGACCCCGTCGGCGCCTGCGTCGGCATGCGCGGCAGCCGCGTTCAGGCCGTCGTCAATGAATTGCAGGGAGAGAAGATCGACATCATTCCCTGGTCGCCGGACGCGGCCAGCTTCATCGTCAACGCGCTGGCGCCCGCCGAGGTCGCCAAGGTGGTGCTCGACGAGGATGCCGAGCGCATCGAGGTCGTGGTCCCCGACGAGCAATTGTCGCTGGCCATCGGACGGCGCGGCCAGAATGTGCGCCTCGCCTCCCAGCTCACCGGCTGGGACATCGACATTCTCACCGAGGCCGAGGAATCCGAGCGTCGCCAGAAGGAGTTCGCCGAGCGCACCGAAATCTTCATGGAGGCGCTCGACGTCGACGAGGTGATCGGCCAGCTCTTGGCCTCGGAAGGATTCGCCTCGATCGAGGAGGTGGCCTTTGTCGAGCCCGAGGAGGTGGCCTCGATCGAGGGCTTCGACGAGAGTACCGCCGACGAGATCCAGACCCGCGCCCGCGAGTATCTCGAACGCATCGACCAGGAGCTGACCGAGAAGCGCCGCGGCCTCGGGGTCGAGGACGCGCTCGCCGAGATCCCCGGCGTGAGCACGGCGATGCTGGTCACCTTCGGCGAGAACGAGATCAGGACGATGGAGGATCTGGCCGGCTGCGCCACCGACGATCTGGTCGGCTGGACCGAGCGGGCGGGCGACGAGGTGGTGCGCCACGCCGGCATTCTCGGCAGCTTCCAGACCTCCCGCCAGGAGGCCGAGGACATGATCATGGCGGCGCGCCTCAAGGCGGGCTGGATCGAGCCCGAGCCGGAAGCGGAAGCCGAAACAGAGGCCGAAGAGGGCGAGGCGGCGGAAGCCGCGGCCGCTGCCACCGACACCGGGGCGGCCGGATAAAGCCGGGAGAGCGTGAAGCGATGATGGCAGACCTTGCTCAAGCGCGTGACGCGCCCCATATGCGCTCAGGGCCGCAGCGTAGCTGCATCGTCACGCGCGAGCCCGCTAAGCCCGAGGATTTGATCCGCTTCGTCCGTGCGCCCGACGGCGCGGTTGTGCCCGATCTCGGCAACCGCCTGCCCGGCCGCGGCGCCTGGGTCGGCAATTCCCGCGCCAAGCTTGAGACCGCCGTCCGCAAGAGGCTTTTTGCGCGAGCCTTCAAGGCCGATGCCGCCGCCGATCCGGATCTGCCCGAACGGGTTGACCGGCTTCTCGCCGAGCGCGTGCTCGGCCTGTTGGGTCTGGCGCGCAAGGCGGGCGAGGTGATCACCGGCTTCGACCAGGTCGACAAGGCGGCGCGCAGGCGCCTGCTCGCGGTCGTCTTCCATGCCGCCGACGGCGCCGAGGACGGCTTGCGAAAGATTACCGGCGCGCTCGCCGCCGGCGGGCAGCGCGACACCGTTCTAATGGTGCGCGAATTCACCTCGAAGGAATTGAATTTGGCATTGGGACTTGCAAATGTGATACATGCTGCCGTGCCGGCCGGGCCGATGGGCCGGGCCCTGGCGGAGCGGGCCACGCGGTTAGTGCAGTATCGCGGCGGGGGATGCGCCAAATCATAGGATCGGTACGGGCGGCCGGAGAGGGAGGCCGGGAGAGGGGCCGTATAAACAGCGAAACCAGACGGGTTGGCCAGATAGGTTGAAATGAGCGAGACGACGAATAAAGGCGACAAGACACTTAGCGTTCCGGCGAAAAAGCGGATTTCGCTGAAGCGCACGGTCGAATCTGGCCTGGTTCGGCAGAATTTCTCGCATGGCCGCTCCAAGTCTGTCCTGGTCGAAAAGAAGAAACGGCGGGTCATCGGGCCGGCCGGCCAGACCGAACCGGACCGCGAGGCTGCGCCCGTCCCCGAGATGGCTTCGGCCGCGGCAGTGCCGGGGCATGAGACCGATGTGCAGACCGCAGCGCCGCGCTCGGGCGTCGTGCTGCGGACCCTGACCGAGGAGGAAAAGGACGCCCGCGCCCAGGCGCTGGCCGAAGCGCGCGTGCGCGAGGCGGACGAACGCCGCCACGCCGACGACGAGGCAAAGCGCCGCCGCGAGCGCCAGGAACGCGAGCGGCGCGAACGCGAATTGGCGGAGGCCCGCGCCGAGGAGGAAGAGGCGCGCCTCAGGGCCGAGGACGAAGCGCGTCTCAAGTCCGAGCAGGAAGCAAAGCGTCGCCTCGAAAGCGAAGCCGGCCAGCCGAGCGTCGCCGCGGAAGTATCGAGCCGCGAACTCGAAGCGCTGGACGAGGAGCGCACGCGCAAGAAGGCCGAGGCTAAGCCGCCGCGGCCGCCGCGCGGCGGAGAGCGCCGGCGCGGCCGGCTGACGATCGCCAATGCGTTGAACGAGGACGAGCGCGCGCGCTCGCTCGCCTCGATCCGCCGCCAGCGCGAGCGCATGCGCAAGCAGGTGCATGCCTTCGATCCACAGCAGAAGATCGTGCGCGAGGTGGTGGTTCCCGAAGCCATCTCCATCCAGGAGCTGGCCAACCGCATGGCCGTGCGCGCGGTCGACGTCATCAAGCTGCTGATGAATCAGGGGCAGATGCTGAAGATCACCGACGTGATCGACGCCGACACCGCGCAGCTCGTCGCCGAGGAGATCGGCCATCAGGTCCGCCGCGTCGCCGAATCCGACGTCGAGGAAGGCATCTTCGGTGTCGAGGACGAGGCCGGGGATCTCAAGCCGCGCCCGCCTGTGGTCACCGTCATGGGCCATGTCGACCACGGCAAGACCTCGCTGCTCGACGCCATCCGCAAGACCAAGGTCGTCGCCGGCGAGGCCGGTGGCATCACCCAGCATATCGGCGCCTATCAGGTGACGACTGAGAAGGGCGACAAGATCACCTTCATCGACACCCCCGGCCACGAGGCCTTCACCGCCATGCGCGCGCGCGGCGCTAAGGTGACCGATATCGTCATCCTGGTGGTCGCCGCCGACGACGGCGTCATGCCGCAGACGGTCGAGGCGATCAACCACGCCAAGGCGGCGCATGTGCCGCTGATCGTCGCCATCAACAAGATCGATAAGCGAGGCGCCAATCCCAAACGCGTGCGCACCGACCTCCTGCAGCACGAGATCGTCGTCGAATCGATGGGCGGCGATGTGCTCGAGGTCGAGGTCTCGGCGCTCAAGGGCACCAATCTCGACAAGCTGCTCGACGCGGTCCTGCTGCAGGCGGAGCTGTTGGAGCTGAAGGCCAATCCCCAGCGCGCCGCCAGCGGCACCGTCATCGAGGCCAAGCTCGACCGGGGCCGCGGCCCGGTGGCCACGGTCCTGGTGCAGCGCGGCACGCTGAAGGTCGGCGACATCTTCCTCGCCGGCGCCGAGTGGGGCAAGGTGCGGGCGCTGATCGACGACCGCGGCGAGACCGTCGAGGAGGCTGGCCCTTCGGTGCCGGTCGAGATTCTCGGCCTCAACGCGGCCCCCGGCGCCGGTGATCAGTTCGTGGTCCTGGAGACCGAGGTGCGCGCTCGCGAGATCGCCGAATACCGCCACCGCCAGCGCCGCGAGAAACAATCGGCGCGCGCGGCCGGCGTGCGCGGCTCGCTCGAGCAGATGATGACGCAGCTCAATGTGAGCGGCCTCAAGGAGATCCCCCTGGTGGTCAAGGCCGACGTTCAGGGCTCCGCCGAGGCGATCGTCGGCGCGCTCGACAAGCTCGCCACCGAGGAGGTGGCGGCCCGCGTCATCCACGCCGGCGTCGGCGGCATCACCGAATCCGACGTGACGCTGGCGGCGGCTTCCGAGGCGCCGATCATCGGCTTCAACGTCCGCGCCAACAAGCAGGCGCGCGAGGCGGCCGAGCGCGACGGCGTCGAGATCCGCTACTACAACGTCATCTACGATCTCGTCGACGACGTGAAGGCGGCGATGTCGGGCCTCTTGGCGCCGGCGTTGCGCGAGACCTTCCTGGGCAATGCCGAGATCCTCGAAGTGTTCAACATCTCCAAGGTTGGCAAGATTGCCGGCTGCCGCGTCGCCGACGGCAAGGTCGAGCGCGGCGCCCGGGTGCGGCTGATCCGCGACGACGTGGTCATCCACGAGGGCAAGCTCGGCACCCTCAAGCGCTTCAAGGACGAGGTCAAGGACGTCCAGGCCGGGCAGGAATGCGGCATGGGCTTCGAGAACTACCAGGATATCCGGGCGGGCGACGTGATCGAGTGCTTCCGGGTCGAGGAAGTCCAGCGCACGCTTTAGGACACGGGTGGTCTTGAGTGAACAATGTCCAGGGGACGTGCCACACGGGGGCCCGGGGTGCTGGGCCAGCGCCAATTGCGGGTCGGCGAGGTCATTCGCCATGCGCTGGCCGAGATCTTCGCCCGCGGCGAGGTGCAGGACGCAGACCTTGACGGCCTTGTCGTTACCGTGCCGGAAGTTCGCCTGAGCCCGGATCTGAAGATCGCCACCGTCTATGTGATGCCGCTCGGCGGCGCCCGCCAGGACAGGGTGGAAGCCGCCCTTTTGCGCAACGCCCGCTTCCTGCGCGGCGAGGTCGCCCGCCGGGTGTCGCTGAAGTTCATGCCCGAGCTGCGCTTCCGCCTCGACACCAGCTTTGCCGAGTCCGACCGCATCGAAGAGCTGTTGCGCTCGCCGCGAGTGGCCCGCGATCTTGCCGCCGGCAAAGCGGCCGGTGACGATGATGACGGATAGGGGCCTTTCAACTTGCCCGTGCCCAGCCCGCTCCTGCGTCCCAACCGCCCACATCACGGTATCCTCCGGGTGGTTGGGACGGGGGAGCTGGGCGGCGCGGCCGAAAACGGGATAAGCGAGCGATGCCGCGGCGCCGCGCCGGCGAGGACATCCATGGATGGGTCATCTTGGACAAGCCTGTCGGCATGACCTCGACGGCGGCCGTGGCCCGCGTCAAGCGCCTGTTCAACGCCCGCAAGGCCGGCCACGCCGGCACCCTCGACCCGCTCGCCTCCGGCCTGTTGCCGGTGGCCCTCGGCGAGGCGACCAAGACGGTTCCCTTCGTCATGGACGGCGTCAAGACCTACCGTTTCACCGTTCGCTGGGGCGCGGAAACGCTGACTGACGATGCCGACGGCGAGGTGGTGTCGGAGAGCGCCGCGCGCCCCGACGCCAAGGCGGTGGATGCGGCGGCGGCCCGCCTTGTCGGCGAGATTTCCCAGGTTCCACCGGCCTTTTCCGCGGTCAAGGTCGCCGGCGAGCGCGCCTACGACCTTGCCCGCCAGGGCGCGCGCCTTAAGCTTCAGGCCCGCCCCGCGACAGTCTATTCGCTCACCCATCTGGGCTTTGCCGATGCCGATCACTCGCTGTTCGAGGCCGAATGCGGCAAGGGCACTTATGTGCGCGCGCTCGCCCGCGACATGGGCCGCGAGCTTAAATGCTTCGGCCACGTCACCGCGCTGCGCCGCACCGGCGTCGGCCCGTTCACGGAGGCTGACATGATTTCTCTGGAAATGCTGGAGGAGTTGCGCCATAGTGCCGCCGCCCGGGGCGACCCGAGGCAGTATCTGCGGCCTGTCGAGACCGCGCTGGACGACATCCCGGCGTTGGCCATAAGCAGGCCGGACGCGGCCCGCCTCAAGAGGGGACAGGCCGTTTTGCTGCGCGGACGGGACGCGCCGCTGTTGCAGGGGACCGTCTATGCGACCGTCGGGGGCACCCTGGTGGCGCTGGGCGAAATCCGGCAGGGCGAATTGCATCCCACCCGCGTATTTCATATCGCTGGATGACGCATTCGGCGCGGAATTGTTGGGAGCTGACGATGTCGATCACGCCTGAGCGCAAGCAGGAGCTGATCAAGGAATATGCGACCGGTGCCGCCGATACCGGTTCGCCCGAGGTGCAGGCGGCCATTCTGTCGGAACGGATCGCCAATCTGACCGAGCACTTCAAGACGCACAAGAACGACAACCATTCGCGGCGCGGACTGCTCAAGCTGGTGAGCCAGCGCCGCCGGCTCCTGGATTATGTCAAGCGCGTCGATGCCAAGCGCTATCAGGGGCTGATCGGCCGGCTGGGTATCCGCCGGTAGATCCGGTGAAGCGGCGGCAAGGGGCCGCCGCGCCGGAGATTAAGACGAAAGTAAACGGGTCATGGCAGGATCGCCGGATGCTCTTGGGAAACCGAGAGCGTCGAGCCGTCTTGGCCATGGCCCTGGATGCTTTCTTGATGCATGAAGGACCATGACTATGTTTGAAATCCATCGCGAAGAAATCCAGTGGGGCGGACGCCCGCTGGTGCTGGAGACGGGCAAGATGGCCCGCCAGGCCGACGGCGCGGTCGTCGCCCGCTACGGCGACACGACCGTGCTGGCGACGGTGGTCGCCGAGAAGCAGCCGCGCGTCGGCATCGACTTCTTTCCGCTGTCGGTCCACTACCAGGAAAGGACCTATGCGGCGGGGAAGATTCCCGGCGGCTATTTCAAGCGCGAGGGCCGGCCGACCGAGAAGGAAACGCTGACCTCGCGCCTCATCGACCGGCCGATCCGGCCGCTGTTCGCCGACGGCTTCAAGAACGAAACCCAGATCGTCATCACCGTGCTCTCCCACGATCTGGAGAACGATCCCGACATTGTCGCCATGGTGGCGAGTTCCGCTGCGCTCACCGTTTCCGGCGTCCCCTTCATGGGTCCGATCGCCGGCGCCCGGGTCGGTTACAAGGACGGCGCCTACATTCTCAACCCGACGCAGGAACAGGTCGCCGAAGGCGCCCTCGACCTTGTCGTCGCCGGCACTGGCGAAGCGGTGCTGATGGTCGAATCGGAGGCCAACGAGCTTTCCGAGGAGATCATGCTGGGCGCCGTCATGTTCGGCCATCGCGAGTTCCAGCCGGTGATCGACGCCATCGTCCGGCTTGCCGAGCGCTCGGCCAAGGCGCCGTGGGATATCGCGGTCGCCGACAATGCCGAGCTTACGGCGCAGGTCAAGGCGATCGCCGAGACCGACCTCAGGAACGCCTATCTGATCGCCAACAAGGCGGAGCGCCACGAGCGCATCGGCGCGATCAAGGAAACGGTTCTTGCCGACATCTGTCCGGAAGGAGGGCCTGAGGAGGCGCCTTCACCGCAGCTCGTCGGCGACGTGTTCAAGTCGGTGGAAAGCGAGATCGTGCGCGGCCGCATCCTCGAGGAGAGCGTGCGCATCGACGGCCGCGGCCTCACCGACGTCAGGCCGATCCAGTGCGAGGTCGGCGTCCTGCCGCGCGCCCACGGCTCGGCCCTGTTCACCCGCGGCGAGACCCAGGCGCTCGTCGTCGCCACGCTGGGGACCGGCGAGGACGAGCAATATGTCGACGCGCTCGAGGGCACCTACAAGCAGGCCTTCCTGCTGCACTACAATTTCCCGCCCTTCTCGGTCGGCGAGACCGGCCGCGTCGGCTTCACCGGCCGGCGCGAGGTCGGCCACGGCAAGCTTGCCTGGCGCGCCGTGCGGCCGATGCTGCCGCGGCCCGAGGAGTTCCCCTACACGCTGCGCGTGGTCTCCGAGATCACCGAGTCGAACGGCTCCTCTTCCATGGCCACCGTGTGCGGCTCCTCGCTCGCCATCATGGATGCCGGCGTGCCGATCAAGCGGCCGATCGCCGGCATCGCCATGGGGCTGATCAAGGAGGCCGACCGCTTCGCCGTGCTCTCCGACATCCTTGGCGACGAGGACCATCTCGGCGACATGGACTTCAAGGTCGCCGGCACCGCCGACGGCGTCACCTCGCTGCAGATGGACATCAAGATCGCCGGCATCACCGAGGAGATCATGAAGGTGGCGCTGGCCCAGGCGCAGGCCGGCCGCATGCACATTCTGGGCGAGATGGCCAAGGCGCTGGACAGCGCCCGGCCGGAGCTTGGCGAGCACGCGCCACGAATCGAGGTGATGGTGATCCCGGTCGACAAGATCCGCGAGGTCATCGGCTCCGGCGGCAAGGTGATCCGCGAGATTGTCGACAAGACCGGCGCCAAGATCGACATCGCCGACGACGGCAGCATCAAGATCGCGTCCGCCGACTCCAAGGCGATCAAGGCGGCGCACGACTGGATCCATTCCATCGTCGCCGAGCCCGAGGTCGGCAAGATCTACAGGGGCAAGGTCGTCAAGGTGATGGACTTCGGCGCCTTCGTGAACTTCTTCGGCGCTAAGGACGGGCTGGTGCACATCTCGCAGCTCTCCAGGGGCCGGCCGGAAACGGTTGGCGAAGTGGTCAAGGAAGGCGACGAGGTGTGGGTCAAGCTCCTGGAGATCGACCCGCGCGGCAAGGTGCGCCTGTCGATGAAGGTGGTCAACCAGGAGACCGGCCAGGAGCTCCCCCGCGAGCCGCGCGATGAGCGCCGCGAAAAGGGCGAACGCGCCGCCGGGTGAATACCGGAGAGCAACGCCGCGGCCTCATCCTTCGCGACGCGTGCTGCGCACGCATTTTGGAACCATAAGGCCCGCCGGACCGTTTCTCCCCCATGAGACGGAGACGGTCCCTATCGAATGTCGCCTCGGAGACCATCGGCGATCGCCGCGCCAGGACCCCCTGGTTTCGGCTCCGCCTGCTGGTCGCTGGCGCCCTGAGTATCGCCCTGCCCGTAGGCGTCATGGCGTTCTTTCTGATGCAGGTCATTGAGACGCCGGCGTCCCGGCCGCGCACGGCCCTGCAGCGCATTTCCCACGACACCGCAATGGATTGGCGCCCGCAACCGCAGCTGCGGACCGCCGAGGCGGCGCCCGTCGAATAGGGCAGGCCCCGGAACACCCTCCAAGGGCCGTCCTGTCCCTCATTTCCAAAAGATTCCGGCGAGCCGGTGGGGCTCCTCGAAGGCGAGGATGGCGGCTGGACCGCCTTCTACGGCCCGGTCGTGCTGGGCGTCATCGAGCATCGCGGCGCGCACCTGAAAAAGCCCAAATCCAAGGCCCGTGGACTTGTGGATAACCCGGCAGGGTTACCCCCAACCCCACCGGCCCAGAAGCAGCAACAGACATGAACAAAACGGGAAATGTGTTACCCATGTCGCCGGTCGGAACTGTCACCCATGTTCCCGGTTGCTCAGGGCCCGACACCGCCCACGCGGAGAGGAGCGGCGCCTCCGGCGGGTTTGCGTCTATTGAGTCGGCGCGGCCGCCCGGGGAGGCCGTCCAAGCCGCCCGTCCCGCACTATGGCGGGGCTGCCCGTGAAGGCTTGAGGCTGGGGCTTAAGGCGAAACCCGGAGCCAGACGGTTCGCGGCAACGGCGAAGCTTGCCCCTCAGCTCCGGGGCATTTTCCGTTTGTTCTTTGACGGTGTGACGAGACCAGGAACGGCTACTGCGCGGCCTCGCGCTCGGCTTCCGTCAGTTCGACGCCGTTTTCTTCCTCATTGTTGAGCTCGCCCGGCCGCGGCATCGACATGATGTGGTAGCCGGCGTCGACGAAATGCACTCCCCCCGTGACGCCGCTCGACAGGTCGCTCAACAGATAGAGCGCGGCGCCCCCGATCTCGTCGAGGCTGACGCTCTTCTTCAAGGCCGAATGACGCTTCTGATAGTTGAACATCGCCCGCGCGTTGGCGATGCCGGAGCCGGCAAGTGTGCGCACGGGCCCCGCCGACAGGGCGTTGACGCGGATGCGCGCCGGCCCGAAATCGGCGGCGAGATACCGGACGCTCGCCTCCAGCGCCGCCTTGGCGACGCCCATGATGTTGTAGTTCGGCATCACCCTTGTGGCGCCGCCGAAGGTCAGCGTCAGAAGCGACCCGCCCTTGCCCATCAGCGGCGTCGCCCGCTTGGCGATTTCGGTGAACGAGAAGCAGGAGATGACCATGGTGCGTTTGAAATTCTCCCGCGTCGTGTCGGAGTAGCGGCCCTTCAGCTCCGCCCTGTCGGAATAGGCGATGGCGTGGACGACGAAATCGAGATCGCCCCACTCCTTCTTCAGCGCCGCGAACACCGCGTCGACCGTATCAAGGTCCTCCACGTCGCAGTGAATGCACAGCTTGGCGCCGAGGCTCTCGGCGAGCGGCTTGACGCGGCGCCCGAAGGCCTCTCCCTGATACGTGAAGGCGAGTTCCGCGCCGTGCTCGGCGACCGTCCGGGCGATCCCCCAGGCGATCGAATGATCGTTGGCGACCCCCATGATCAGGCCACGTTTTCCGCTCATCAACGCTGTGGTCATGTCGCTTGGCGCTCCGTACGCTGTGAACTTTCTGGCCCGGGTTTCATGCGTCGAACCGCTTGAAGACGAGCGACGCATTCGTGCCGCCGAAGCCGAACGAGTTCGAAAGCACGCAGTTGAGCTCCACATTGTCCTGCCGCGCGCGCAGGATCGGCATGTCGGCCATCTCCCGATCGAGCTCCTCGATATGGGCCGATTCGCAGATGAAGCCGTTCTTCATCATCAACAGCGAATAGATCGCTTCCTGAACCCCGGCCGCGCCCAGCGAATGACCGGTCAGCGACTTGGTGGCCGAGATCGGCGGACACTTTTCCCCGAACACCTCGCGGATCGCCTCGATCTCCTTGATGTCGCCGATCGGCGTCGAGGTGGCGTGCGGGTTGATATAGTCGACCGGGCAGTCGAGACCGCTGAGCGCCATGCGCATGCAGCGCACCGCGCCCTCGCCCGACGGCTGCACCATGTCGTAGCCGTCCGAGGTGGCGCCGTAGCCGGCAAGCTCGGCGTAGATCTTGGCGCCCCTGGCGCGGGCATGCTCCAGCTCTTCGAGCACGACGACGCCGGCACCGCCGGCGATGACGAAGCCGTCGCGCTTGATGTCGTAAGCGCGGCTTGCCGTCTCCGGCCGCTCGTTAAACTTGCTCGAAAGCGCGCCCATGGCGTCGAACAGCACCGACAAGGTCCAGTGCAGCTCCTCGCAGCCGCCGGCGAACATGACGTCCTGCTTGTTCCACTGGATCATCTCCGCCGCGTTGCCGATGCAGTGGCTGGAGGTGGCGCATGCCGACGAGATCGAATAGCTGATGCCCTTGATGTGCAGCGGCGTCGCCAGCGTCGCGGACGCGGTGCTCGACATCGCCTTGGGCACGGCGAAGGGGCCGACGCGCTTGGGGCCGCGCTCGCGGGTCACGTCGGCGGCCTGGACCAGGGTGCTGGTCGACGGCCCGCCGGAGCCCATGATCAAGCCGGTGCGCTCGTTGGAGACGTCGCTCTCCTCGAGCCCGGAATCCTGCACCGCCTGCTGCAAGGCGATCCAGTTCCAGGCCGCGCCCGCGCCCATGAACCGGGACTGGCGCCGGTCGAGCACCTCGAACGGGTCGAGTTTGGGCGCGCCGTGAACCTGGCAGCGGAAGCCGCGCTCGACATAGTCGTCGGCGCGCACGATGCCGGACTTCGCCTCGCGCAGCGATGCCACCACTTCCTGAGTGTTGTTGCCGATCGACGACACGATTCCCATGCCTGTCACAACCACGCGCCTCATCCTCGTCATCCCTTTTCCGGCAAATTCCGGTTTTCGGTCGGTTTCCGCGCCCTTTCCAAGGTCTGCGCGGAAAAGTCGCACCGAGACGGATTATCTCGCGCCGGCCTGCGCTTGCGCCTCGGCAGTGAACAATCCGACGCGCAGATCGAGCGCCCTGTAAATGGTTTTCCCGTCCGCCTTGAGCCATCCGTCGCCGATGCCGAGCGTGAGCTTGCGCCGGATAATGCGCTTCAGGTCGATGCCATATTCGATCAGCTTCACCCCCGGCACCACCATGCCCGAGAACTTGACCTCGCCGACGGCCAGCGCCCGCCCCTTTCCGGGCGCCCCGAGCCAGCCGAGGAAGAAGCCCAGAAGCTGCCACATGGCGTCCAAGCCGAGACAACCCGGCATCACCGGATCGCCTTTGAAATGACAAGGAAAAAACCACATGTCCGGACGCACCTCGAACTCCGCGCGGATCTGCCCGCGGCCATGCGCACCGCCATCGGCGGAAATTTTCGAGATGCGGTCGAACATCAGCATCGGCGGCAGCGGCAGCTGCGCGTTGCCTGGACCGAACAGTTCACCCCGACCGCAGGCTAGAAGGTCTTCATACTCGAAACTCGATCGCCGCTTCGGCATCGTCTTTCCGCTCTGTCCCGATCTTGCCGGATGCCGTTTGACGAGCATCCGCCGCGGTCCACGTTCGGTTCCTCTAACACAGTCGGCAGACCGTCGGAAGCCTCCCTTGGTGGCGCCGGCGCGGACCTTTCGCGGCAACCTTTGACCTATGTCAAAGTTGCATGGGCCCCGGTCTGCACATATTATTCGTTATTATTCTGATTATAGCCGCTAAGCGGCAGAAGTTTCTATCGCCTCGAATTTGAGCGGGGCGCGGGAACGCCAACAGAGGACATCGTAAGCTCGTGCATGCTCCGTCGCAAATTCGCAACAAGTTGGACGTGCGCACCCTCTTGCGGGGAGCCGGTCTAAGGCCAACGCGTCAGCGCGTCGCGCTCGGCGAGCTATTGTTCGCCGAGGGGGACTGGCACGTCACCGCCGAGATGTTGCATGAAAAGGCCATCCGCCGCTCGATTCCGGTTTCTCTTGCAACGGTTTACAACACGCTGCACCAGTTCACCGAAGTCGGCCTCCTGAACGAGGTCGTGGTCGACGGATCGAAGACCCATTTCGACACCAATATCTCCAACCACCATCATTTCTTCATCGAAGGCGACAACACCATCATGGACATTCCAGGTGCCGGCGTCGCCGTCGACCGGTTGCCGGAGCCGCCGGAGGGCATGGAGATTTCGCGTGTCGACGTGGTGGTACGGCTTCGCCCTAAGGCCAGCGCCTGAATTGGGCTGCCGCCCAGCTACTCGATGACCTCGCCCGGATAGGCGCCCCACAGCGTCCTCTGGGGCATCCAGCCTTGGACTTCGCCGATCGCCATCAGGCACCAGCTGCCGTCGCAGCGCTCGATGCGTCCGAGCACGCCCGGCTCGACCTCGGCGCTGACATTCGCCGTTGATTTCGGCGCCTCGTGCATCGGCAAGGTGGTCTCCTTCATCCACGGGGCGACGAGCGCCGTGCGCCGTCCGGACAGGAGAGAATGGAACACCCAGCCCTCGTCGCCGTCCGAATCGCGCACTTGGCGCCAATTGTCTGATTCGGTGATGATCTCCACAGGCAGGCCCTGGCGGGCATAGACCCATTCTATGGCGTAGTTCTTGCTCGGGCCGCGGCGGACATTGACCCGGTCGGCCTTGAGACTGACGAAACGCGGAATTGGCAGGCCGCTGGGGCCGATCTTGATCGGCGTTGCGGTCTGCTGCACCGGGCTGGTGCCGTTGGCCGCGAGGCCGATGGTGATCTTGAGGCCGACACCGAGCATGAGGACGCAGGCCAACCCGAACATGATCGGCCGGATTGCAGCATACGCCTTCGTCGCAACCATGTATCCGCTCCGGCCCCTCCCGCCCGGTCGCCAGACACGGGTCGATGCCCGTGGATCCAGCCAAGAAAGGGCTGCAAGGAAGCCTGTTGTCAAGCTGTTGCCGCTCGCCGGACGATCCGCTTTGTCTTCCAAGGCCCTTCTGCTAGACAGGGGGCGATGGGAGTGCGCCGGATCTTTCCTCATCCTTAGTGTCATCATTCGCGCATTCGATTAACGAGAGGTGAAACCGCCCCGCGGAGATACGAATCCATGCCGAAGACCAAGCCCTTCGTCATCATCACGCGCAAGCTGCCCGACATCGTCGAGACGCGCATGCGCGAGCTGTTCGATACCGAGCTCAACGACGACGACCGGGCGATGAGCCATGACGAGCTGGTTGCCGCGATGCGCCGGGCCGACGTGCTGGTGCCGACGGTCACCGACCGGATCGACGCCGCCCTGCTCAGCCAGGCGGGGGAGCGGCTGAAGCTGATCGCCAATTTCGGCACCGGCGTCGACAATATCGACGTCGGAACGGCGATCAATCGCGGCATCACCGTGACCAACACGCCAGGCGTCCTGACCGAGGACACCGCCGACATGACCATGGCGCTGATCCTCGCCGTGCCGCGCCGGCTCACCGAAGGCGCGCGCATTCTTTCCGAAGGCGAGGCATGGCCGGGCTGGTCCCCCACCTGGATGCTCGGCCACCGCATCTGGGGCCGGCGCCTCGGCATTGTCGGCATGGGCCGCATCGGCCGCGCGGTGGCCCGCCGCGCCAAGGCCTTCGGCCTGTCGATCCATTACCACAATCGCCGCCGCGTGCGCACCGAGGTCGAGGATGAGCTTGAGGCGACCTATTGGGACAGCCTCGACCAGATGCTGGCGCGCATGGACATCATTTCGATCAACTGCCCGCACACGCCGGCGACCTATCATCTGCTCTCGGCGCGGCGCCTGAAGCTGATGCGCCCGAGCGCCTATATCGTCAACACCTCGCGCGGCGAGGTCATCGACGAGAACGCGCTGGCGCGGATGCTCGAGACCGAAGAACTCGCCGGCGCCGGGCTCGACGTGTTCGAGCACGAGCCGTCGGTCAATCCCAAGCTGCTCAAGCTGGCCCACCAGGGCAAGGTGGTGCTGCTCCCGCACATGGGCTCGGCGACCGTGGAAGGGCGCATCGACATGGGCGAGAAGGTGATCATCAACATCAAGACCTTCGTCGACGGCCACGCGCCACCCGACCGCGTATTGCCGTCGATGCTGTGAGCGGCCGAACTAGGCTCGTTTGTGAACCGACAGGTCGCGGATGGTCGGGCTCTTGCCGTTCAGCGGATTTTCCGGGTCCCAGCCATAGCGCACCTCGTGGAAGCGGGCGGCACGCGCATCGAAATTGATGAGCCGCCCGACAAGCCCGGTGCCGAGGTCGAGAATCTCCTTGATCACCTCCATCGCCTGCAGCGAGCCGATGACGCCGGTGAGCGCGCCGAGCACGCCCGCCTCCTCGCAGCTCGGCGCCATGCCTTCGGGCGGCGTCTCCGGAAACAGGCAGCGATAGCTTGGATTGGGATTGCCGTCGGCGTCCTGCTCGAAGGCGCGGAAGGTCGTCAGATAGCCGTCGAACTGGCCGACGGCGGCGGAGACCAGCGGCCTCTTGGCGAAGAAGCAGGCGTCGTTGACGAGATAGCGGGTGGAAAAATTGTCGCTGCCGTCGGCGACGATGTCGAAGCGCGAGATCAGCTCCAGTGCATTGTCCGCGGCAAGCCGCTCATGATGGGCCTCGACGGCGACCTCCGGGTTGAGGCGGGCGATGGCGTCGGCGGCCGATTGGCTCTTCGGCCGGCCGATATCGCCGGTTGCGTGGACGATCTGACGCTGCAGGTTTGACAGCGACACCTTGTCGTCGTCGATGACGCCGAGGCTGCCGACGCCGGCGGCGGCGAGATAGATGAGCGCCGGCGCGCCGAGACCGCCGGCGCCTACGACCAGCACCCGCGCCGCCTTCAGCCTATGCTGGCCCGGCCCGCCGACTTCGCGCAGCACGATGTGGCGGGCGTAGCGTTGCAGCTCCTTTTCGCTCAGCGTCATGGCGGCGAGACTAGAGCATTCACCGGTCATATGGGATCAATTTGATGGGTCAAATCGGTTCATCCGGCAAGGCGCGGCGCGTGAGCCACGATACCGGATATCCGGCAAGCGCCGCAACACAGCCGGTGGGCCGATTTGGCCCACCGAACGCCGGGTTCTCTTGCGCCGTAGTGTCGTTGCATGTCTCCTCCGATGCATCACATCGCCGTTCGAAATGCGCCGAGCCACGACGCAAGATCATCCCGGTCAAATGGCTCCACTTGACCGGCGAACGCCCTCGCGCCAGTGACGGCGGATAGCGAGCCTCGCAGACCCTCGAACAAGAGCGTCGAGATGTAGCGCTCGGCAATGGATGGCGCGCCTCACCCCGTCGAGCCGAAGCCGCCGGCGCCGCGGGCGCTTGCCGACAGCGCCGCGACCTCGCGAAGCTCGGCGCGGGCGACCGGGGCGACGACTAGCTGGGCGATGCGCATGCCGCGTTCAACGGCGAAGGGTTCCGCGCCGAGATTGACGAGCAGGACCATGATCTCGCCTCGATAGTCGGCATCGACCGTGCCCGGCGCATTGAGAAGGCCGATGCCGTGCCTGATGGCGAGCCCCGAGCGCGGCCGCACCTGGCCCTCATAGCCCTGCGGTAGCTCGAGGGCTAGGCCGGTCGGCACCAACGCCCGCGCGCCGGGGGCAAGCAGGAGCGGCTGATCCGCCGGCACCGCGGCGGCAAGGTCGAGACCGGCTGCGGACGCGCTTTCATAGGCCGGAAGCGGCAGGTCGCGACCGTGATCGAGACGCAGGACGTTTACGGTGAACGCCGCACCCGCCGCCATCATTCGGCGGCCTTGCGCTTGGCTGTGAGATGGCTGGCGATGCGCTGGGCAAGCCTTGCCGCCACCTCTTCCTTGCTCATCAGCGGCCAAGCTTCGTCTCCGCCCGCGAACACCAGATGCACCCGATTGTCGTCGCCGCCCATAACCCCGCGGGAGGGCGAAACGTCGTTGGCGACGATCCAATCGCAGCGCTTTTGCTTGAGCTTGGCGCGGGCGTTCTCGATCAGCTTTTCGGTCTCCGCGGCAAAACCGATGACAAGCGCCGGGCGGTGGCGTTTGTGGCGTGAAAGCGTCGCCAGAATGTCGGGGTTCTCGACCAGGGATAGCGCCGTCTTCTTGCCTTCCTTCTTGAGCTTTTGGCCGGCTGCCTTTTCCGCCCGCCAGTCGGCAACCGCAGCCGCGCAAACAGCGGCGTCCGCAGGAATCTCCGCTTCGCAGGCGGCAAGCATCTCCTGCGCCGATTCGACATGCACCGTCTTGACGCCTGGCGGATCGGCGAGCGACACCGGGCCCGAAATTAGCACTACCTCGGCGCCAAGGCCGGCAAGGGCCGAGGCCACCGCATGGCCCTGCTTGCCGGATGAGCGGTTGGCGAGATAGCGCACCGGGTCGATCGCCTCGTGTGTCGGCCCGGACGTAACCAGAATCTTCTTGCCATGCAGCGTTCCGGCGCCGCCGCCCAGCGCCGCGGCGATGGCGGCCAGAATCTCTTCAGGCTCGGCCATGCGGCCGATCCCGGATTCGCCTTCGGCAAGCGGACCGTCGCCGGGGCCGACGGTCGCGACGCCGTCGGCAAGGAGCCGGGCAAGGTTGCGCCGGGTCGCCGGATGTTCCCACATGCGGGTATTCATGGCTGGTGCGATCAGCACAGGCTTGTCGGTGGCAAGCAGTGCCGTGGTGGCAAGGTCGTCGGCAATGCCGTTCGCCATCTTGGCGATGAGGTTCGCGGTCGCCGGCGCCACAACGACGAGGTCCGTATCGCGGGCAAGGCGGATATGGCCGATCTCGACCTCGTCGGTGAGGTCGAAAAGGTCGGTATGCACCATTTCGCCGGAAAGCGTGGCGAGCGACAACGGCGTAACAAACTCCTGCCCCGCTCTGGTGACGATCACCCGCACGCGGGCGCCAGCCTCCCTCAAGCGCCGGATCGCTTCCAGGCACTTATAGGCGGCAATCCCACCGCCGATGATCAGCAGGACGCGCTTCCCGCGCAGGCTTTCGCTCCTTGCCATGCTCATCTCCGCATTCATCGTCTTACATTATCAGAGTAACGGCGATCACCGCGAGGGCGATGGCCCCGATCCACAAGGCGACCCGTCCGGAACGCTCGCGCCGCGCCCGCGCCCGGGCGACGGCCTCGACGGTCGCATCATCGAGCCTGATGCCCGCATCCGCCATCTCCGCCAGAGCCTCCGCGGTGTGCTCGGCGCGCGCCAGGAGACCCGGGACCTGGCTGAAGAAGCGGCCGAAGGAAGCAGCCCCCTCGGCGGCCTCGGCAAGCCGGCCCTCGGCCCCGAGATTGGTCTCGATCCATTCGCGCACCACCGGCTCTGCCGTCGTCCACATGTCGAGTTCCGGATCCAGGGTGCGGGCGACGCCCTCGACCACCACCATGGTCTTCTGCAACAAGAGGAGTTCGGGCCGGGTCGCCATGTCGAACATCTCTGTCACCTGAAACAGTTGGGTCAGAACGCGGGCCATCGAGATCTGCTCGGCGGTGCGTCCCATCAGCGGCTCGCCGATGGCGCGCAGCGCCTGGGCAAACGTCTCCATGCGGTGCTTGCGCGGGACGTAGCCGGCCTCGACATGCACTTCGGCGATGCGCTTATAGTCGCGCTGGATGAAGCCCCACAGGATTTCGGCCAGAAAATGCTGCTCCTTCGGTCCGATGCGTCCGGTGATGCCGAAATCGACGGCAACCAGATTGCCGTCCGCGTCGACGAACAGATTGCCCGGATGCATGTCGGCGTGAAAGAAGCCGTCGCGCATGGCCTGGCGCAGGAAGGTTTGGATCAACAGCCGCGCCAGCCGCTTCAAATCGTGACCGGCCTTTTTCAGCCCGTCGATGTCGCTGAGCTGGATGCCATCAATCCACTCAACCGTCAGAACCCGCCGCGCGCTGCGCTCCCAGTCGATCTTGGGCACCCGGTAGCCCTCGTCGCCTTCGCTGTTTTCCGCAACCTCCGCGATCGCCGCCGCCTCCATGCGCAAATCCATCTCGAGGGCGACGGTTTGGGCCAGCGTGTCGACCACCTCGACGGGCCGCAGGCGGCGCGATGGCGGATGATAGCGATCGGCAAGACGGGCGACGAAATAGAAGGCCTCAAGGTCGCGGGCAAACCGCCGCTCGATGGCGGGCCGCAGGATCTTCACCGCGACCTCCCGGCGTTTGCTCTTGTCGTCCTCGATTCTCGCCTTGTGCACCTGGGCGATCGAGGCTGCGGCGACCGGCTCGCCGAGGGTGCCGAACAAGGTCCGCGCCCTGTCGCCGAAGGCCGCCTCAAGGGCTTCCTGCGCCTCCTCCCGGCTGAACGGCTCCATGCGGTCCTGCAGTTGCGACAGGGCACGGGCGCGGTCCTGGCCGACGATATCCGGCCGCGTGGCCAGGAACTGACCGAGCTTGATATAGCTCGGGCCCAGCGTCGTCAGCGCCGCGGTCAGGCGTTCGCCCTCCGCGGCTTTACCCTCTTTACCCGCGCGGCGGGCAAACAGCGCCCGGAACAGTCTGATGCCGGCACGCGCCGGCCCCGGCAGCTCGTCGGGCAGCGCCAGGTCGAGCGCGCCGTGGCGCGCCAGCACGATGCTGGCGTGCAGCAGGCGAGACGACTGGATCAGAGCATTGATCATGATCGCGCTCTAAATGCGCCAGGCGGAATGGATCGCGGCGATGCCGCCGGAAAGATCGCGATGCTGGACGCGCTGAAAGCCGGCCTCGCGGATCAGCGTGGCGAAGTCTTCCTGGTTGGGGAAGCGGCGGATCGATTCGACGAGATAGCGGTAGGCGTCGGCATCACCGGTCACGACCCTGCCGAGGGCCGGAATCGCGTTGAAGGAGTATAGATCGTAGAGCCGGTCGAGCATCGGCACCGTCACTTGGGAGAACTCAAGGCACAGGAACCGCCCGCCCGGCTTCAGCGCCCGGTAAGCCTCGCCGAGGGCGGCCGGAATATCGGGGATGTTGCGGATGCCGAAAGCAATCGTATAGGCGTCGAAACTGTTGTCGGCGAAGGGTAGCGTCTCGCCATTGCCCTGGACGAAGCGCACGCGCTCGCCTTTCCCTGCCTTTTCGACTTTCTTGGCGCCTGCGGCGAGCATGTGGGCGCTGATATCGAACGCCGTGACGTGGGTTCCCGGGCCGCCGGCGTCCAGCACCCGCAAGGCGATGTCGCAGGTACCGCCGGCGACATCGATGAGGTGGAAGGGCCGCGCGCTTGCCGGCGGATTGAGCCAAGTGACGGCAGCATCCTTCCACAGCCGGTGCAGGCCGCCGGACATCAGATCGTTCATCAGATCGTAGCGGTCCGCGACATGGGCGAAGATGCGGTCGACCAGCCCCTGCTTGGCGGCGGCCGCAATGGTGCGGAAGCCGAAATGGGTGGTTTCGGTCGGGATCTTGCCTGTCATGGTCGCTCTACCGTCGCTTCGGCGCGGACCATAGCGTAGGGTCGCGGTGCGCGCTATGCTCGCGTCGGCACAACGTAAAGGCTCCTCGAAGGCTTTCCCCATGCCCGAATTGCCCGAGGTCGAGACCGTGCGCCGCGGCCTTGCCGGCATCATGGAGGGGGTGCGCGTGACCGGGGTTGAGCAGCGCCGGAGCGATCTGCGTTTTCCCTTTCCGGAACGCTTTTGCGAGCGGCTCACCGGCGCCACCGTCTTGGCGCTTGACCGCCGCGCCAAATATCTGCTCGCCGCGCTCGATAGCGGCGAGACGCTGATCATGCATATGGGTATGTCGGGCGCGTTTCGCATTGATGCCGAAGGACAGGCGGATAAGCCCGGCGATGCTCATCTGTCGCGTGGCAAATTCGCCGGCCATGACCATGTGGTGTTCCATTTCGCCGGCGGAACGAAGATCACCTACAACGACCCGCGCCGCTTCGGTTTCATGACCCTTGCCGAAACGGCCAACCTAAGGGCACACCCGCTGCTTGCGGGGCTCGGCGTCGAGCCCACCGGAAACGCGTTCAACGCGGCTTATCTCAACGCCGCCTTTCTCGGCCGCCGGACCAGCGTCAAGGCGGCGCTGATCGACCAGCGGCTGATCGCCGGCCTCGGCAATATCTATGCCTGCGAGGCGCTGTTCCGGGCCGGCCTGTCGCCGCGCCGGCGGGCCGGAACGCTGGCGCGCGTCAATGGCGGCGCAGGCGGGCGCCTGGAGCGGCTGGTTCTTGCCGTCCGCAGTGTTATCGACGAAGCGATCGAGGCGGGCGGCTCGTCGCTGCGCGATTACGTTCGCGCTGACGGAAGTCTCGGCTATTTCCAGCACCGCTTTTCGGTCTATGACCGCGACGAGTTGCCCTGCACGCGTCCGGGCTGCACGGGCCTCATCAGGCGCATTGTCCAGGCCGGCCGTTCAAGCTTCTATTGCCCCGCCTGCCAGCGTTGAGATGAGGCAACCGGGGCGGCAAATGGCCTGTTGCCATCGCCGCGCCGCCCGGATAGCCCTGGGCGCTGCGATAAGACATTGAGGAAACTGAGCCATGGACTTCGAAAACATTCTCGCCGAGACCCGAGACAAGGTTGGTTTGATCACGCTCAACCGGCCCGATGCGATGAACGCGCTCAATTCGGCGCTGATCGCGGAGCTCTCCGAGGCACTCGATGTCTTCGAGGCTGACCCGCGCATCGGCTGCATGGTGCTCACCGGATCGGAAAAGGCCTTCGCCGCCGGCGCCGACATCAAGGAAATGCAGGCGAAGTCCTATGCGGAGATCTATTTGGAGGATTTCATCACCCCCTGGGAGCGGGTCGCGCGCGCGCGCAAGCCGATCATCGCCGCGGTTGCCGGCTATGCGCTCGGCGGCGGCTGCGAGCTCGCCCTGATGTGCGATTTCATCCTCGCTGCGGACAGCGCCAAATTCGGCCAGCCGGAGATCAATCTCGGCGTCATGCCGGGCGCTGGCGGTACCCAACGCCTGACCCGCCTGGTGGGCAAGTCCAAGGCGATGGAGATGTGCCTGACCGGGCGCCTGATGGACGCCGAGGAGGCCGAGCGAAGCGGTCTGGTGAGCCGCATCGTGGCGGCCGACGAATTGGTCGACGAGGCGGTGCGCGTTGCCGCAAAGATCGCCGAGAGGTCGCTGCCGGCGGTGATGATGACCAAGGAGGCGGTCAATCGCGCTTATGAAACCGTGCTCGCCGAGGGCGTGCGCTTCGAGCGCCGTCTGTTCCATTCGCTGTTCGCGATGGAGGACCAAAAGGAAGGCATGGCGGCATTTACCGAAAAACGCAGTCCGCACTTCAAGAACCGGTAAGCGCTTTTCACCCTGGTTGACGCGTTCTGCAGCCGCCGGTATAAGCGCACGCGTTCGCGATACGGCTGGCGGGATGCAAAGCTTTCCTCTTGCACCCTTGCGGGGCTGAGCGTCGCGCAGCCAATCAACCAGCACCATTTTTCTGGCGCTCGCAATTCAAGGGCAAGAGGCGAACCCCATGGCCAACAAGCCGTCCGCCAAGAAGGCCATTCGCAAGATCGGCCGCCGAACCGAGGTCAATAAGAGCCGGCGCAGCCGCATGCGCACCTTCCTGCGCCAAGTCGAGGATGCCATCGCCAAGGGCGACAAGGCGGCGGCTGCCGACGCGCTTCGCCAGGCGGAACCGCAACTCATGCGCTCGGCCCAAAAGGGCCTCATTCACAAGAATGCCGCTGCCCGCACCGTTTCCCGCCTGTCCCGGCGCGTCAAGATCATGACGGCCTGAAACCGGCTGATTTTCCTGGGTTCGGGCCGGCCGCAATCGCGATTTTTCGCAGACCGTTTTTCCTCTCAACCATTCCTTCGCGGAATCAACGGCTTAATCATATGTCGCTGCGGTGAACCGAAATTGCAGCGAAATTGTGCCTGAAAAAAGCCCGATTCTCGCGCCGCAAGCGAAAAATTTTCCCGCTGAGAGCCGCCTTGGCGCCGACGCAGCGATTGCGAGGAGTCTCAAGACTTTGGCTCATACGGTGAAATGCGCGTGCCGAGAGCGCCGCGCGCATTGCCGTCGGATTCCGCCAAGCGCGGCGCTCAGCCCTCTTGCGGCGGGCATTGCCGCTGTGTATCGTCGATCATGACAATTCGGTCACCGACAGTTTTCACTTCAGTTAGTTTAAGATGAAAACGAACCGGCGGAGGTGATCGCGTGTTGCAGGTCGGTGTTATTTTAGTCTCGTTCAGGATCTTCGGCGCAGTCACAGGAGGGGTATTTTAAGGCGTATAATATATAATGCAATATGGGGTTCCGAGAACCTGATCGTGAGAAGATTTCAGCCAGGTTCGCCGTTGCGATAGGCGGATGACGCCGAAGCGGGGGGCTGGCGCAAAATCACGAATACGAAGGCGAGACGGTCGAGGGCATGAATGGGGGAAGCGATCAGACTTATTCCGGCGATTTGTCTGCGCGTCAAGCGTGGGACTTGCTCAACGAAACACCGGATGCGACGTTGATCGACGTGCGTACGCGCGCCGAGTGGTCCTATGTTGGCACCGTTGATCTAGGTGTCCTTGGAAAGGATGCCGTTCTTCTTGAATGGCAAAGCTTTCCTGACAGGCAGGTCAATCCGGAATTTGTCGATACTTTGCTGGCGGAGCTGTCGCGGCGTGGTGTCGGCGCGGATGAACCGCTCTTGTTCCTGTGTCGCTCGGGTGTGCGTAGCGCCGCCGCTGCGCGCGCCGTTACTGCCGCCGGTCGTGACCGTTGTTACAACATCGCCGGCGGTTTCGAGGGTGGCCTCGACGCTGATCGCCACCGCGGTCGGCTGCGGGGATGGAAGGCGGAGAATTTACCCTGGGTTCAATCATGAAATGGAGTGCCAAGTAAGTAGCAGCGAGTTTTGATTTGCGGCGCAAAATAAGCCGGTCCGAAACCACGGAGACGAGGAGACTTTCGGGATGCGGGATAACGATAATCAAGCGCAGACAATCGAGCCTCCGGCGACTGCGACGGCCTCCAACAGCGATTTCCATGATCGGCCGAAGGACGATAGCGGACTTGAGGCCACGTGGCGACGGGTCGGGAAGCGGCTTTGCGTCGAGCTTGGCGAGGACGTCTATTCGAGCTGGTTTGCGCGCGTGACGCCGGAAGGCATGTCGGGCAAGACGGTTCATCTGTCGGTTCCCACGCGGTTCCTGAAAAGCTGGATTGGTGCCCACTATCTGGACCGGCTTCTCGCCCTGTGGCAAAATGAGGAAGAGCGCGTCGCGCGCATCGAGTTGAGCGTGCGCGGACCGGCCCTCAGCAGCGCCGGCCGCAGCCGCAACGGCGCATTGCCGCCATCCAGCGGTCAGCCGGATCTGCTTGCCGCGGGACGCGCGGGTCGCGGCGCGGTGCGCGGGGCGACGGCATTTTCACCGACCGTCTTCAGCGACGGTCGCGCGCACGCCATCGGCTCGCCGCTTGATCCGCGCTACAGCTTCGACAGCTTTATCGTCGGCCCGTCGAATGCGCTTGCCCACGCCGCCGCCACCCAGATCGCCGCTTCCGACTCCTCAAACGGCACCGGCTTCAATATCCTGTTCGTGCACTCCGCCGTCGGTCTCGGCAAGACCCATCTGTTGCAAGCGATCGCTTGGGAATCGCGGCAACGGCGCCGGCCCGACCGGATTCTCTATCTCACCGCGGAGCGCTTCATGTACCGCTTCGTCGCGGCACTCAAGGCGCAGGACACGCTTGCTTTCAAGGATCACTTAAGGGGCATCGATTTGCTCCTGATCGACGATATGCAGTTTCTGCAGGGCAAATCGATCCAGCAGGAGTTCTGCCACACCCTCAACGCATTGATGGAAAACGGCCGCCAGGTAGTCGTCGCGGCGGACCGACCGCCGGTCGAGCTGGACAGTCTCGACGATCGCATGCGCTCTCGCCTTTCGGCAGGCCTTGTCGTCGACATTCGTCCGCTCGGCCGGTCTCTCCGCCTGTCGATCCTGCGCGCCAGGCTGGAGGCCGCGATGCGGCGGTTTCCGACGCTGCAAGTGTCGGATGCGGTGCTCGATTATGTCGCCGACCAGGTCGCCGGTAACGGCCGCGAGCTGGAAGGCGCCTTTACGCGCATCGTCGCCCACAACCAGCTCACCAACGCAGAAATTACCATCGAGATGGCCGAACGCGCGATCCGCGATCTCGTCAGGTCGCAGGAGCCCAAGCGGGTGCGCATCGAGCACATTCAGAAGATCGTCGCCAAGCATTTCAACGTCTCGCGCCAGGACATCGTATCCAGCCGGCGCAACCGCTCCATCGTACGTCCGCGGCAGATTTCCATGTACCTTGCCAAGACGCTGACCGACCGGTCGTTTCCCGAGATCGGCCGCCGCTTCGGCGGCCGCGACCACACCACCGTGCTTCATGCCGTGCGCAAGATCGAAGGCCTGATCAAGGAGGACCGGATGCTGGCCGAGGAGGTCGAACTGCTCAAGCGCATGGTCGAGGAGTGAACGCCCGCGCGATCCGCGCATGAATTCGGCGAACGGACTTGCCAAGAGCGCGAGGGAACGGCAATTTGCTTGAGCCTGCGGGCCGCGGGAGCGTGTGAAGGGCCGCGGCGCGTATTTCCTCGCCTCTTCGCCTGACATGACGGTTTGACATGAAATTGACGATTGAACGGGCCGCGCTTCTCAAGTCTCTGAGCCACGTGCAGAGCGTGGTCGAGCGCCGCAACACGATTCCCATCCTCGCCAACGTTCTCATCGAAGCGGACGGAAACACCCTCAAGCTCAAGGCAACCGATCTCGATATCGAGGCGGTAGAGACGGTACCGGCAGACGTCGCCTCTCCCAGCGCGACCACGGTTCCGGCGCATATGTGCTACGACATCGTGCGCAAGTTTCCCGAAGGCGCCCAGATCGAGCTGGAGACGGCCGCGGACGGCGCTTCTCTTTCGCTGCGCACCGGGCGCTCGAACTTCACCCTCCAGACCCTCGGCAAGGAGGATTTTCCCGACCTTGCCGCCGGCGCGTTTTCGCACCGCTTTGTGCTCGGCGCCACCGACCTGAAGCGCCTCATCGATAAGACGCGATTTGCCATGTCGACGGAGGAAACGCGCTATTATCTCAATGGTATCTATCTGCACATGGCCGACGGCAACGGCACGAGCGTTCTGCGCGCGGTTGCGACCGACGGGCATCGGCTTGCCTGCGTCGACCTGGCGCTGCCCGACGGCGCGGAAGGCATGCCCGGCATCATCGTTCCGCGCAAGACGGTCGAGCAACTCCACAAGCTCATCGAGGACGCCGAGGAAGCCGTCACCGTAGAGGTCTCCGCCGCCAAGGTGCGCTTTACCTTCGACAATATCGTTCTGACCTCGAAGCTGATAGACGGTACCTTCCCCGACTATGCCCGTGTCATTCCCCAAGGCAACGACAGGGTCCTGAGCGTCGATAGCGAGCGTTTCGCCGAGGCCGTCGACCGGGTCTCGACCATATCGAGCGAACGCGGCCGGGCCGTGAAGCTCAATCTGGAGGGCGAGAAGCTGATCTTGTCGGTCAACAATCCGGATTCCGGCAGCGCCAGCGAAGAGCTCGAGGTCGACTATGCCGGCGCGCCGCTCGAGATCGGCTTCAACGCGCGCTACCTTTTGGACATCGCCGGACAGTTGGACCATCACATGGCGCGCTTCGACATGGCCGACCCGGGATCGCCGGCGCTGGTCCGCGACGTCAGCGACGACGCGGCGCTTTACGTGCTCATGCCGATGCGCGTCTAGAATCTTGTCGACTGACGCTTACTGGCTCTCAAGGCTGCGCCTGACCGACTTTCGCAACTATGAGCGCCTGTCCCTCGACTTCGACTCGCGGCCAGTGGTGCTGGTCGGCGCCAACGGCTCCGGCAAGACCAACCTGCTCGAGGCCATCTCTTTCCTAGTGCCGGGCCGTGGCCTGCGCGGGTCGACCCACGAGGAGATCGCGCGTGATGGGGGCGCCGGCGGCTGGGCGGTTTTCGCCCGCGTCGAGGGGCCGAGCGGCACGAGCGAGATTGGCACCGGCCTCGGCGCGGAACCGAGACAAAACGATCGCGCCAGCCGTGACGTGCGCATCGACGGCGGGCGGGCGCGCACCGTCAACGACCTTGCCCATATCTGCCGCATGGCCTGGCTGACGCCTTCCATGGATTCCTTGTTCACCGGTCCCGCCGGCGAGCGCCGCCGCTTTCTCGACCGGCTGGTGCTGGCCATGGACGCGAACCACCGCAGCCGCGTCGGCCAATTCGAGACCGCGATGCGCCAAAGAAACGCGCTTCTGGAAGCGCCGGGCGCCGATGCGCGCTGGCTCGACGGGCTTGAGGCACAGATGGCCGAACACGGCGCAGCGATCGCCGCGGCCCGGCGCGACTATGTGCGGATCCTTCAGGGCGTGCTGAGCGAGCGCGGCGGCAGGGGGCCATTTCCGCAAGGACGCCTTGCTCTTGAAGGGAGCATCGAAACCGACCTTGCCAGCATGCCGGCGATCGACGCGGAGGACCGCTACCGGGGAGCGCTCGCCGATGCGCGTGGCGCAGACGCCGCCGCCAAGCGCACCCTTTCCGGTCCCCACCGCAGCGACCTGATCGTCTATTACGGCCCCAAGGCGCGCCCGGCTCGACTATGCTCGACCGGCGAGCAGAAGATCATGCTGGTCGGCCTGGTTCTCGCCCATGCCCGCCTGATCAGCGCCCTTGACGATCATGGCACGCCGCTGGTGCTGCTCGACGAAATCGCCGCCCACCTCGATCGCGACCGCCGCGAGGCACTGTTCGCCGAGCTTGGCGAACTCGGCGCCCAGGCCTGGATGACGGGGACAGAACGCGTCATTTTCGCTTCCCTCGCTGAGGCCGTCCAGACTTTTCAGGTCGCCGAAGGGCGGCTGAAAAGGCTTACCTGAGCGCCGATTGACCTTTCCTCCAGGAACACCATCTAGGCAGTACGGGGTGGCGGAAAATGCTATAAAAGTTCAATGATTCTTTCGGGTTGTATTGCCTGTCGGCGACCCGATCGTCGAGTTCCGACAGGCAGGCGAACGAGCACGTATGGCGAAAGAGAAACCCGCTGCGACGCCAGGCGAGGAATATGGTGCTGAATCGATCAAGGTCCTGAAGGGCCTTGAGGCCGTGCGCAAGCGTCCGGGCATGTATATCGGCGATACCGACGACGGCTCCGGGTTGCACCATATGGTCTACGAGGTCGTCGACAATTCCATCGACGAAGCACTTGCCGGCTATTGCGATACCGTCGAGGTCGTCCTCAACCCGGACGGCTCGTGCACGGTCCGCGACAATGGCCGCGGCATCCCGACCGAGATCCATTCCGGTGAGGGCGTCTCCGCCGCCCAGGTCATCATGACCCAGCTGCACGCCGGCGGAAAGTTCGACCAGAGCTCCTACAAGGTCTCAGGCGGCCTGCATGGGGTTGGCGTGTCCGTGGTCAACGCGCTGTCGCAATGGCTGAAGCTGCGTATCTGGCGCGACAACAAGGAACACGCCATGAGCTTCACCGACGGCGAGCCGGACGCGCCGCTTGCCATGGTCGGCAAAGCCGAGGGCCAGACCGGAACGGACGTTACGTTCCTGCCCAGCAAGAAGATCTTTTCGATGACCGAGTTCGACTATGCGGAGATCGAACACCGTCTGCGCGAGCTCGCTTTTCTCAATTCCGGCGTCCGCATCACCTTGACGGACAATCGCGGCGTCGAGCCACGCACCGAGGAGCTCCATTACGAGGGAGGGGTCGAAGCCTTCGTGCGCTATCTCGACCGCGCCAAGCACCCGCTCATCGCCGCGCCGATCATGATCCGCGGCGAGCGCGACGCGATGATGGTCGAGTGCGCCCTGTGGTGGAACGACGGCTATCACGAAAACGTGCTCTGCTTCACCAACAACATCCCGCAACGTGACGGCGGCGCGCATCTGGCCGGTTTCCGTGGCGCACTAACCCGCCAGGTCACGGGCTATGCCGACGCTGCCGGCATCTCGCGCAGAGAGAGGGTCGCGCTGACCGGGGACGATTGCCGCGAGGGGCTCACCTGCGTCCTGTCGATCAAGGTTCCCGATCCGAAATTTTCCAGTCAGACCAAGGACAAGCTCGTCTCCTCCGAGGTCCGCCCGGTGGTCGAGGGCGTGGTCAACGAGGGGCTCCGGGCCTGGTTTGAGGAGCACCCGGCGGAGGCCAAGACCATCGTCTCCAAGGTGGTTGAAGCGGCCGCCGCGCGGGAGGCGGCGCGCAAGGCGCGCGAGCTCACCCGGCGCAAGGGCGCGCTCGACGTCGCCTCGCTGCCTGGCAAGCTTGCCGACTGCCAGGAGCGTGACCCGGCCAAGGCGGAGCTGTTTCTGGTCGAGGGCGATTCGGCCGGCGGCTCCGCCAAGCAGGCGCGCAACCGCGAGTTCCAGGCGGTGCTGCCGCTGCGCGGCAAGATCCTCAATGTCGAGCGCGCCCGCTTCGACAAGATGCTGTCCTCGAACGAGATCGGCACGTTGATCACGGCACTCGGCACCGGAATTGGCAAGGACGAGTTCGACGTCGATAAGCTGCGCTACCACAAGGTCATCATTATGACCGACGCCGATGTGGACGGCGCCCATATCCGCACCCTGCTTCTGACCTTCTTCTACCGTCAGATGACGGATCTCGTGGAGCGCGGCCATCTGTTCATCGCCCAGCCTCCACTCTACAAGGTCAGGCGCGGCACCTCGGAGCAGTATCTCAAGGACGAGCGGGCACTCGAGAACTATCTCATCGACACCGGGCTTGACGGCGCGACGCTGAGGCTGTCCGATGGGGAGGAGCGTGCCGGCGACGATCTGCGCGCCATTGTCGAGGAAGCGCGCCGGATCAAGACCATCCTCGATGGGCTGCACAGCCGCTACCCGCGTCGGGTCGTTGAGCAGACGGCGATTGCCGGAGCCCTCAATCCGGAAATACTCAGCGACCCGGAAAAGGCCAAGGTCGCCGCCAAATATATTGCACGCCGCCTCGACACCATTTCGGAAGAGACCGAGAAAGGCTGGACCGGCGAACCAATGCCCGACGGGGGCTTGCGCTTTTCTCGCGAGGTGCGCGGCGTAAAGGAGGTCCGCGTGATCGACGGCCCGCTGATCGCGTCCGCCGACGCGCGCAAGCTCGACGAGCGCGCCGCCCATATGCAAAGCGTCTACGGGAAGGCGGCAGTGCTGCGGCGCAAGGATGAGGAACGAGCGATCCGCTCGCCGAGTGAGCTTCTCAGCACAGTGCTCGAGGCCGGGCACAAGGGCCTGACGCTGCAGCGCTACAAGGGGCTTGGTGAAATGAACCCAGACCAGCTCTGGGAGACGACGCTCGATGTCAACGCCCGCACCCTGTTGCAGGTCCGCATCAAGGAACTGGACGAGGCCGACCAGATCTTCTCCCGTCTGATGGGCGACGAGGTCGAGCCGCGCCGCGAGTTCATCCAGCAGAACGCGCTCGCCGTCGCCAATCTGGACGTGTGATTCGGAATGCAGATCAAGCGGCGCAGCCACATCCAGTTTCAGAATTTTCTGCTGGATTCAAGTTGCAAGTCGCCACGTCTTCCTTGAGAGGAAGTGCACTATGCAATCCGTTCTCCACAAACCGACTTTTGTCGGTCGGGGTGTCTTTCCTGCACCCCTTGACTGTCATAAACATTTTGTTTACATAGGGGTATATGATCCGGTCGTTTGCCGACGCGGAAACCGGGCGGTTTTTCATGACCGGAAAATCGCGCAAGTTGGCGCGCAAGATACTCAGGCGGGCGGCCTTGCGGTTGAAGCAGTTGAACGCCGCCACCCGGATCGATGACATGAGAATGCCGCCGTCCAACCGTCTTGAAGCCTTGAGGGGCAACCGCGCCGGCCAATACAGCATTCGGATCAACAACCAGTGGCGAGTCTGCTTCCGCTGGGAGGATGGCGACGCCGCCGATGTCGAAATCGTGGATTATCACTGACGAGTGTTTGTCATGCCCAAGAACGGACTTCCCCTGATCCATCCCGGAGAATTCCTTGCGGAGATTCTCGGCGAACTTGGAATGTCCCAGGCAGCATTCGCGCGCGCCATCGGGGTTTCGCCCATGCGCGTCTCGCACATCATCAAGGGCAGGCGGCCGGTAACGGCCGAACTGGCGCTGTTGTTCGGCAAGGCGTTCGACCAGTCGCCGGAATATTGGCTGAACTTGCAATCGGCCTATGATCTTGGAACGGCTCGGAAGGCGAGCGGGCGTCGCCTCAGGAGCATCCAAGCCATTGTATCCGCTGCTTGAAGGCGACAGCGTAACGACCGTCAATCTCGGCGTTTAGCACGTTGTTCAAACGCCGTTTGCGTGAATGGTCGTAGCAAGGCAATTCTGCACCTCTCCCCGGTGGGAAAAGGTGGATTGGGTGTTGCGGCGATGGCTCTAAGCAACACCGGGGCGGAGCGGCCGATCCCCACCCTTCACCTGTCTCCCCCTTGGCGGGGGAGAAAGCAAAATCAAGGTGTTAGCCGAGCTTAAGCGAGGCTAACCCTTGAATTTTGCAAGAGGGGGGGCAGGCTTCACCCCCCTCCTGGAAAATCTAACGCTTGGCGCCGCATGCGCGTCGCCAAAGCGCAAGATTTTCCTTCCTCCCCCACAAGGGGGGAGGAGGTCCAAGGCTTAACCCCCCATTAAATCGCCGCATTTAGCCTTGATTGAGGGACCAGCGCCCGCCTGTAATGGCGTGCGCGGGTGGGAATACTCTTCAATCGAGCCGGAAAGCCGCTTGCGGCCGGAAAAGGGCGATGTTCAGACGGCGCAATACGCGCAGGGGCCGCAATAGGGTACGCATCGAGCCAACATTCGAATCTGCGCCGAAGCGCGGCGGACGGCGCGGCCAAAGGCCGGTGCGCGGGCGGGTCCGGGGCAACCTTCTGCAGCGGCTCGTGCGGCGTCTCGTCTATTGGGGCACCGTAACCGCGGTTTGGGCCGCCCTCATATTCGGCGGCATTACGCTTTATTACGGTGCCAGCCTGCCGCCGATTGCCGACCTGAAGATTCCGGCCCGCACCCCCAACATCGTCATGGTCGCAGCAACCGGCGAGACGCTGGCGACGCGCGGCACCGGCCCAAGTCGCGACGTGCGGCTGCGCGAGCTGCCCGTCTATCTGCCGCAAGCGATCATCGCGGTGGAGGACCGCCGCTTCCGCTGGCATCCCGGCGTCGACCCGATCGGACTGATACGCGCGACGATCCACAATCTGCGCGCCGGACGCATCGTCGAGGGCGGCTCGACGCTGACCCAGCAACTCGCCAAGAACCTGTTTCTGGAACCGGACAGAACTCTGCGCCGCAAGGTCCAGGAGATGATTCTCGCGCTCTGGCTGGAGTGGCACTATTCCAAGGACCAGATCCTTGAGCTCTATCTCAACCGGGTCTATTTCGGCGCCGGCACCTACGGCGTTGAGGCCGCCGCCCAGCGATTTTTCGGAAAATCCGCGCGACAGGCGACTTTGCCGCAAGCAGCAGTCCTCGCCGGTCTGCTCAAGGCGCCGGCGCGCTACGCGCCGACACGCAACCCGGGACTGGCCGAGGACCGCGCCAGCCTCGTCATCGAACGCATGGTTGCCGTCGGCTTCATCTCCCCCTCGGAGGGTCTCGCCGCAATCGCCCACCCGGCCGCGGTCAGGCACCCGAATGCCCTCGGCGCCATCGACTATGCCGCCGACTGGATCGCCGACCAGTTGCCGGGATTCATCGGCCAACCCGCGACCGACATAGTCGTCGAGACGACCATCGACCCCAAGCTTCAGGCGGACGCGGAGGCGGCCCTTACCAGCGTGCTCGACGAACAGGGCAGCTCCCTCGGGGCCAGCCAGGGCGCCGTTGTCGCCATCGATCCCAACGGCGCCGTAAAGGCGCTAGTGGGCGGGCGCTCCTATTTCGAAAGCCAGTTCAACCGCGCCACCAAGGCTTTTCGCCAGCCGGGCTCGGCCTTCAAGCCGTTCATCTATCTCGCAGCGCTCGAACGCGGGCTGACGCCGGATACGGTGCGCCTCGATGCACCGGTGAAATTCGCCAACTGGTCGCCCAAAAACTACGACGACAAATATCGCGGGCCCGTCACCCTGCGTGAAGGCCTGACCAACTCGCTCAACACGGTCGCGGCGCGGCTTGCCAATGAGGTCGGCGTCAAGAGCATCACCGATACGGCGCGACGGCTTGGCATCACCGCGCCGATCAGTCGCAATCTGTCGATCGCACTTGGCACCTCGGAGGTCAGCCTGCTGGAGCTGACCGGCGCCTATGTGCCGTTTTCAAACGGCGGCTTTGGCGTCCTCCCGCATGTGATCGAGCGCGTGCGCACGGCCGACGGCAAGCTCCTCTATCAGCGCTCAGGCTCCGGTCCCGGGCGCGTGGTGCGGCGTGAGGACGTCGGTGCGATGAACCACATGCTTCAGGCGGCGCTGAACTCCGGCACCGCCCAGCGCGCCGCCTTGGGCACGTGGCCTGCAGCCGGCAAGACCGGCACCACCCAGGATTGGCGCGATGCCTGGTTCATTGGCTACACGGCGCGGCTAACCGCCGGGGTGTGGATCGGCAACGATGACGGCACGCCGATGAAGCGGGTCACCGGCGGCAGCCTGCCGGCCATGGCCTGGAATCGCTTCATGGTCGCCGTGCATCAGGGATTGAATCCGGTGCCGCTGCCCGGCAACTATTGGCGCAATCCCGACCGTGCCCCTCCGCTCGCCGCCGTCGGCAGGCGTGACGATGCCGCCCGGCCGCTGTCGCCTGAAGCCGCGCCACGCCAAGAGGGAAGCGGCTTTTCCCTCGACGGCAGTTTCCTGAAGCGCATTTTCGGGGGCTAGCTCGGATCGTAGCGGTGCAGCGCGCCGCCATGGGCGCGCAGCCAAACTTCGGCGCGGTCGGTATCGGCGCATAGCGCCCGCAGCGTACGCCAATAACGTGCCGAATGGTTCATCTCCTTCAGATGTACGACCTCATGCGCGGCGAGATAGGAGATGACGAAGTCGGGAGCCAGAATCAGCCGCCAGGAAAAAGTCAGCGTGCCGCTTGCCGAGCAGGCGCCCCAGCGGCTCTTCTGGTCGCGGATGGAAATACGCTTGACGGTGATGCCGAGGCGGCCCGCATAGACGCGGACATGCTTCGACAGCATCCTGTGCGCTTCCGCCTCCAGCCAGTCGCGCAAGCGGCGGCGAAGATGAGAATGTCGGCCGGAAACACACAGGCGAGGCAAGGCATCCTCGGGAAGAAGCGGGTCGGCCGCGCCCGGCTCGACCCACACCACGCCGCGCGCCTGTTCCCGGTGCTCGATCGTATGGGGTTGACCGCGCAGGGGAATCACCGCCCCATCCTCGAACCGCACCGGTTCGGGCAGGCGCTCAAGCCTGGTCTTGATCCAGTCGCGCTGGCGCTCGGCGAAGGCGCGGGCCTCATGGTGGGTGCCGCGCGACGGCACCGTCAGGCGCACATCGCCGGCGCGCACGCGCAACACGTAACGCCTTGCGCCTGCACGGCGAATCAGGGTGACGCGGACGGGCGCCCCGTCGATGTCGATCTCGAACCCGTCGCCGCCGGCGGAGGTTCTTGGCGGGCGGGAATCAGCTTCCGTCATCGCCCCCACCATGCCACGGAAGGCCCGGTTTCGCCCCGAGAATTCCGCCTTCCGTCCGCCTCTCGACCAGGTCTCGCCCGCCGGGATGCCGGCAAGTTTCCGCAAGTTTCCGCAAGTTTCCGCAAGTTTCCGCAAGTTTCCGCCGGAGTCGCGCCGGCCGCGTTCTGTTCGCGTTCCGTTCGCGTTCTGTCTCAGCCATCGGCCGCGCGGATGAAGGCGGCGACCCTGGGCACCACCTCGCGGCGGAAGCGCGAGCCATTGAACACGCCGTAATGGCCGACGCCGGGCTGAACATAGTGCATGCGCTTGCGCTCGGGGATGCGGGTGCACAGATGATGCGCGGCCTCGGTCTGGCCGCGGCCGGAAATGTCGTCGTGCTCGCCCTCGACCGTCATCAGCGCGGTGCACTTGATCCGGGCCGGGTCGATCCGCCGGCCGCGATGCGTCATCTCGCCCTTCGGCAAGGCGTGGCGCACGAATACCGTCTCCACGGTCTGCAGATAGAACTCGGCCGTCAGATCCATCACCGCCAGATACTCGTCGTAGAAGACCCGGTGCCGGTCGGCCGAATCCCCGTCGCCCTCGACGAGATGGTTGAACAGCTCGACATGGGCGCTCATGTGGCGGTCGAGATTCATGCTCATGAAGCCGGTGAGTTGCAGGAAGCCGGGATAGACGTCGCGCATGAAGCCGGGATGCGGGAACGGCACCTTGACGACGACGTTGCGGGCAAACCAGTCGGTGCCGCGCCGCTCGGCAAGCTCGTTGACGGCGGTCGGACTGACGCGCGTGTCGATCGGCCCGCCCATCAGCGCCATGCTCGCCGGCACACAGGCATCGCCCGCCTCCTCCATCAGCGACACCGCCGCGAGCACCGGCACCGAGGGCTGGCACACGGCGATGACGTGGGCGCCGGGGCCCACCGCGCGCAGCATGCCGGCGACATAGTCGATATAGTCGTCAAGATCGAACCGGCCCTGGGCGAGCGGCACCATGCGCGCGTCGGTCCAGTCGGCGATGGTGACGTCGTGGTCGGGCAGGAACGCTTCGACCGTGCCGCGCAGCAGCGACGCATAATGGCCGGAGAGCGGCGCGATCAACAGGAGCTTCGGCCCCGCCGCCTCGCCGTCGACGAGATCCTTGGCGAAATGGACGAGCCGGCAGAACGGCCGCTTGAAGACCACCTCCTCTACCACCGGAACGAGCCGGCGCCCGACCTCGACCTCGCCGATACCGAACGCCGGCTTGCCGTAGCGACGCGTGGCCCGTTCGAACATCTCCAGCGCCGCGCTGACGTTCCTGCCCGCGGCGGTGTGGGCGAAGGGGTTGAACGGGTTGCGCAGAGACAGCCGGCCGGCCTCGGCGAGCGCGCGCGCCGGGCCGACCGCGGCGTGGTTCAGCTCGTAGAGTTGATAGAGCATGGAGCCCCTTGTTGCTTGCGCGTCCGCGCGGCGATCAAGCGACGAATCGGAGACAGCCGCCTCATTGTGCAGTGCAACACGATAGGAGGCGGGCGCACGAAAGGCAAGGGGAGGGGGTAAATCCCGGTCGCCGTCACCCCGGCCCTCGGGTCTTGCCAAAGGCAAGCCCGAGGACAGGCTCCGGCCGCGGTCCAGAAAAGGGGTGCCCAACGCACCGCCGCTCAGTCTGGGTCCCGGATCGCGTGCTGGATCATCGCCTTGGCCTGCAAACCGCCTTCTTTTTCGCTCATGGGCAAGCGGGCTTCGCTCCCGCCCTTTTGTTGCGCGCCGTTTGCCTCTAATTTGCGCTGGAAGCTTCGCGAATCGAAAGCCGCCGATGGCCACTCCGTTCGATGCCTATCTGCGCAAGCTGCGCGAGATCCCGATCGAGGAGCATACCGAGCACACCGGCCGCTCGGCTTTGGAAGCCTTATTGAACCAGTTCGCTGCCGAGGCGGACGCCAAAGGCATCACCGTTCAGCACGAGCCAAAACGCGAGGCGGACAAGGGCGCGCCCGACTTCAAGATCAAGCGTCAGGGAATGATCGTCGGCTATGTCGAGAACAAAGCCATTGGCGAAAATCTCGACAAGGTCTTGAAGTCCGACCAGATCAAGCGATACCGCGACCTTTCCGGCAACATCCTGCTCACCGATTACCTGCAATGGATATTGCTCGACCGGGAGCGGGTGAAGGGCCGCGAAATCCTCGCCTTTCCGACCGATCTGGAAGGCCGCGCGCTACGCGTCGCAGCCGAGCGCGCCGAGGCGGTCGGCAAGCTCATCGCCGCCTTCTTCTCCGAGGCTCCGCAACGCATAGGTGAGGCAGAGCAGCTTGCGCTGGAGCTTGCCAAGCGCAGCAGGCTGCTGCGCGACCATCTCGGGGAGGAGCTGGTGCGGCAGGAGCGGGGCGAGCACAAAGAGGAGCGTCTTTACGGGCTTTTTCAGATCTTCCGCGATCAGGTCTTCCACGAACTGACGCTGAAGGAATTCGCCGACGCCTTCGCGCAGATGCTGGCTTACGGCCTGTTCCTCGCCCGGCTTAATTCGGATGCGAAGCCCGTCACGCTGCACAATGCGCGGGAATATGTGCCGGGGTCGTTCCGGCTCATCCGCGAACTGGTCGACTTCCTGACCGAGCTTGAGAAGCGCGAATATCGCGATGTGCGCTGGGTGGTCGAGGAGGTGCTGTCCATCGTCAACGGACTTAACCTGCCTGCGATTCACGAGGACCTGTCGTTCCGGCACCGCAGGGTGCGGCGGGGCGTTAGGGCGAAAAGCGAAGAGGAGGCCCGCCTGTTCGAGCGCGACCCGTTTATCTACTTCTATGAAAATTATTTGAGGGCCTACGACAAAGCCACCAGCAAGAGCCGCGGCGTCTATTACACGCCGCCGCCGGTGGTTAACTTCATCGTCCGCGCCCTCGACGACATCCTGAAGGACAAGGAAACGTTCAACATACCGGACGGGCTGGCCGACCATGGCCGCGTCACCGTGCTCGACTTTGCCTGCGGCACCGGCACATTTCTGGTCGAGGTGTTCGAGCGCATTTTCGCGAATATCGGCGGGCTTGATTCCGGCAAGGCCGGCCTCGTCGTGCGCGGGCACATGCTGAAGAACGTCTACGGCTTCGAGTATCTGATCGCGCCATACACCATCGCGCATCTGAAGCTGTCTCAATATCTGAAAGACAAGGACCATGAGCTAAATGACGATGAGCGGTTGCTCATCTACCTGACGAATACGCTGGAACCGATTACGGTCGAGCCAGATCAAAAGGAGCTGTGGCCAGTTCCAGAACTGGCTACGGAGATCAAAGAGGCACAAGCCGTAAAGGAAAAGCCGATCCTCGTCATCACCGGCAATCCACCCTATTCGGGCCTTTCACGCAACATGGGTGAAGCGGCCAAGGCACTCATCGAGCGATACAAGTATGTGGATGGTAGACACTTTGGCGAGCGTAAGCACTGGCTCCACGATGACTACGTGAAGTTCATCGCCTTTGCGCAATCCAAGATGGATGCTGTGGAGGAAGGTGTCGTCGGTGTCATCACCAATCATGCGTGGATTTACAATCCAACGTTTAGGGGCATGCGCCAATCGCTGATGAACACCTTTCAGCAGATTTACATCGTCGATCTACATGGCAGTTCTAAACCGAAGGAGATACCGCCAGACGGACTCGCAAACGAAAATGTGTTCGACATAATGAAGGGCGTTGCGATCACACTTTTCGTTAAAGGGAACGGTTTGGAACGGGGAGTGTGGTTCGGCGATGTTTGGGGCCGTCGGCTACAGAAGTATCAGATTTGTGCGAGTTCTCAATTTACAGCAATCGCGTGCGAGGCGATTAAGCCGGAGAAGCCCTACTATTTTTTCTCACCTCATACTGCAGCAGCCGCTTCCGATTGGGACAGCCACATACCGCTAGGGGAAATTTTCAGCGTGCACAGCGCCGGGATGTTTACTGCCAGAGACGGCTTGAATATCGGATTCGAGGAAGAGGAACTGCTTGGCCGCTTACGAACGTTTGCCGCTTTGAAACCGGATGAGGCGCGTGCGCAATTTGGATTGGGCCCCGACAAGCGGGATTGGAAGGTTGAGAGTGCGCAAGCAGATTTGGCCAATGCAGGGATTAGCCCAAAATTCTTGCGGCGTGTTGGCTACCGCCCCTTTGATGAGCGGCTTGTATTTTATACCGGACAGTCGAAGGGTTTGATTGGTCAACCTGGTCGGCCTCTTGCCGAAGCTGTCGATGTGTCGGGCATCGCACTTGGTACGGTCCGCAGGGTCGAAGAGGGTGAGTTCAGGCACGTGCTTGCTTTTTCCTCTTTACCTGATGGTCACTCCGTATCATCAAAAGAGACGACGCATGTATTTCCGTTATTTGTTCCTACGGGGAACAAGTCCAAATCGGTGGAAGTGGCAAAGACCGAAAACCTCTCCCCAGACTTCCGCGTCTTCCTCGACGCCCGCTATGAGCACCACTACACGCCGGAAGCAATCCTCGGCTACATCTACGCCGTGCTGCACGCGCCGACCTATCGAGACAAATACGCCGAGTTTTTGCGCATCGACTTCCCGCGCGTGCCGTTCCCCGACAAGAAGGCTGCATTCGATGCCATCTCCGGGCTCGGATGGGCGCTGGTTGAAGCGCACCTACTGCGTGGGCAGCCGAAGTCCGGGCTCGCCAGCTATCACGGCAAGGGCGATCATTCGGTCGAGGCCGTGCGCTATTCGCCCGAAGAGCAGGCGGTCTGGATCAACAAGACACAATGTTTCAAGCCCGTGCCGCAGGCCGTGTGGGACTTCCACGTCGGCGGCTATAAGGTGCTCTCGAAATATCTGAAGGATCGCAAGGGCCGCACCCTGTCACTCGATGAGATCAATCACGTGGCCGCCGTCGCCGACAGCCTCGCCTTCACCATCGACCAGATGGCGAAAATCGACGAAGCCTACCGGGCGGCCTTCCCCGACCTTGGATAACTCCGCCGCCGCGCTCGCGCCGGGCGGCCGGTTGGCGCATCATATGGGTGATTCGTCTCCTTGAGCGCGGCGGACCCATGGCTCGCATTCGTCACCCCGACCTTTTCACCACCGAAACGCAGCCCGACCTGTTCGGAGACGCCGAGGCCGCGCCCGCTTACGTGCCCAAGCCCGAGCATGTGCGCAATTCGCTGCAATCGCTGTTGAACGAGATGCGGGCCGCCGAGACATGGCCGTGGGAGCCGGCGATGGTGAGACTGCACCGCGAGCGCACCTTCGCCTATCTGTGCGAGCGGCTGCCCGACCGCGAGGAGGCCGAGCGCTGGCGAGCTCTCATCGAGGTCGAGGCCGCGCGGCTCGATGCCGCGGCCGCCTGAGGCGATTCGGCAACCGGGCCACTCAGGGACACCCCATGCCCCACATCAAACAACCCGATCTTTTCGGCGACGATCAGCCGGAGCTGTTTGACGAGGATGCCCCTCCCCGCGTCTACCGGGCGGACCCGGACAGGGTGCGCGCGCGGCTCAACAAGATCCTCGCCGAGGCGCGGGCCGCGAAGGCGATGCCCTGGGAGCCGGCGACCGTCTCGCTCTACCGCGCCATCTTTCCGCGGATGACCAACTGGCTGCCCGAGGAGGAGGCCGCGCAATTGCGCCTCGAATTCGAGGCCGAATTGGCGCGGCTGCAGGCGGCCACGCTCGGTTAACAGTTGATTGATGTCAGACAGAAGTGGAAACGCGGTTCCATCAACGACAAACCGAGAGGAGATATTTGCAATTCTCATCGTTTCGTTGCGAAATAGCAACCATATCTTGCGATATGCCAGAACAGTATTAAACGATAATCATATATCAATTCACATTCCGTAGCGTGCGCTGCAAGATTTAGTCGCGTTCCCGGATACGCAGAGTACGGAATGACCGGACATCCAAGCCGGGCGGCGGGGGCGGAAACGTTTCGCCTGCTGACCCTTCTCTCCGTCTCGATATTCGCGGCCGAGACGGCCATCATGCTCCTTTTGCGGCCGCTTCGCGATCAATATGGGAATCTCGCGGTCCTTGCCGATTCCCTGCTTCTGACGCTGATTCTCTTTCCCCTCCTTTATTTCCTGGTCTTTAGGACACTGGTCCCGAGGAACGAGGCGCTGGCGGCGGCTCAGGAGGAGCTGCGGGCGGCGTATGACGATCTCGAAAGGCAGGTGGAACAGCGCACCAGGGAGACCGAAAAGGCCAAGCGGGATCTCGAGATCAGCCTGGAGCGGTTCGCCGACATCGCCGAGAGCGCCGGCGACTGGATCTGGCAAATGGACGAAAACCTGCGCTTTTCCTACATGTCCCCGAGATTCTTCGAGATTTTCTCCATTGCCCCGGAGGAATTCATCGGCAAGACCCGCGACGAGTTTGCCGGTGTCGGCACCTATGACGAACACTGGCGCCGGCACCTCGACGATCTCGCCCATCGCCGCCCGTTCCGGGATTTCGCCTACGCGACCACACAGTCCGACGGCCGGCCGCGGCATGTCCTGGTCAGGGGCAAGCCGGTGTTCGACGCCGATGGCATCTTCAGGGGCTATTGGGGCACCGGCGCCGACAAGACGGCCGAGGTCGAGGCTCGCACGGCCTTGGAGGAAAGCGAAAAGCAGTTCCGCAATCTGGTCGAAGGCTCGATCCAGGGCGTGTTCGTCCATCAGAACTGGCACTCTCTGTTCGCCAATCAGGCGCTGGCGGACATTCTCGGCTATCGGAACGCCGAGGAAATCCTGGCCCTTGAGAGAGTTGAGCCGCTGTTGGCGCCGGAGGAGCGAGAGCGCCTCCGCGGCTATATGACGGCGCGCCAGAAGGGTGAATACGCCCCCGAAATCTACGAAGCCCAGGGACTGAGGAAGGACGGCTCGAAGATCTGGCTCGAGTTCCGGGTGACGCAAATCGTCTGGTGCGGTGTCGCCGCCATGCAGTGCGTGGTCATCGACATCACCGAGCGCAAGAACGCGGTGGAAGCTCTGCAGCAACAGAATGAACGCTTCAACGCTGCAATGGAAAACATGTCGCAGGGCCTGTGCATGTTCGACCGCCAGTATCGGCTGGTGGTATGGAATCGGCGCTACGCGGCCCTATACGGCGTGGCCCCCGAGTGCTTGAAACCTGGCATCACGCTGCGGGAAATCCTGGAGCATCGCACCGCCAGCGGCATCTATGCCGAAGGAAGTCCGGAAGGCTTTATCAAGGAGGCTATCAACGAAATCCACAAGGGTACTTACGGAAAGAAGACACGTCAGCTCAGCAACGGACGGATACTCGAAATCACATATCACCCGATGTCCGAAGGCGGATGGTTGGCCACTCATGAGGACATCACCGAGCGCATTAAAGCGGAAGAAGCGCTCCGCCAGAGCGAAAAACTGTTCTCGAAGGCCTTCCACGCGAACCCGGCCCCCTTCGCCATCTCCCGCCCCGAGGATGGCGCTCACTACGATGTCAATGAAGCCTGGATGTCGGCGTTGGGCTACACACGCGAGGAGGCCATGGCCCATACGTCGGTCGAACTCGGCATCTGGGCCGATCCGGACCAGCGCACGCGTTTCGTCGATCTGCTCAAGAAGGACGGCTCGGTCCGGGATTTCGAAGCAAAGTACAAAACGAAGAGCGATGGCCAACGCGATTTCCTTGTCTCCGGAGAGTATGTGGAGATTGGCGGCGAGCCGCGACTGTTCGTGGTCTGTCACGACATCACGGCCCTGAAGAAGGCCGAACGCGCCCTGCAGGAGCAAAACGAGCGCTTCAACGCTGCCCTCGATAACATGTCGCAGGGCCTTTGCATGTTCGATGGCGAGCAACGCCTTGTCGTGTCCAATAATCGTTACGCCGCGATTTACGGCTTATCCGCCGAGCAGGTGAAGCCAGGCATCCTTTTTCGCCAGATCCTTGAACACCGAATTGCAAGCGGCATCTACGCCGGCGGCGTACCGGAAGATTACCTTCAGGAACGCTGCGCGGCGGTACTCGAGCGCAAGGCCTCGGCAAAGATTCAGGAACTTAGCGATGGCCGCATCATCGCAATTTCGCATCAACCCTTGGCCGACGGCGGCTGGCTGGCCACCCATGAAGACGTCACCGACTATCGGCGCATCGAGGAACGGCTCGCATATCTGGCCCACCATGATGCCCTGACCGATCTGCCCAACCGCATTGTGTTGCGCGAGCGGCTGGAAGAGAGCCTGAAACGCGCCCGGCGGGGAGACGGTTTCGCGTTGCTCTACCTCGATCTCGATGGATTCAAGAGTATCAACGACACGCTTGGACATTCGGCCGGCGACGAGCTGCTGAAGGTCATTGGCGAGCGGCTGCGCGGTTGTGTTGCAGACACCGATATGGTCGCCCGACTGGGCGGCGACGAATTCGCAGTCATTCGAACCACAAGGGCGCAGACGACGGATGCCGCGGTGCTCGCGGGACGCATCTGCAATGCGATTCGTGCCCCCATCGATCTCGGTCATCATGAGGTTGTCGTCGGAACCAGCATCGGCATCGCCTTTGCGCCGAAAGACGGCGCCAATCCGGATCAGCTCCTGAAAAACGCCGATCTGGCCCTTCACCACGCCAAGAGCACCAGCCGCGGCGCACATCGCTGCTTCGAGCCGGAGATGGAAGCGTACACGAGGGACCGCCACACATTGGGGCTTGACTTACGCAGGGCTCTGTCCAGAGACGAATTCGAACTTTACTACCAGCCATTGTTCAATCTGAGGGAAAACAAGGTCAGTGGCTTCGAAGCCCTGTTGCGCTGGCACCGGCCCGGGCGCGGAATCATGTCGCCGGCCGATTTCATCCCTGTCGCCGAAGAGATCGGCCTTATCAACGAACTTGGAGAATGGGTACTTCACAAGGCCTGCGCCGAGGCGGCGAGTTGGCCCGATGACATCAAGATCGCCGTCAATGTCTCGCCGGTCCAATTCAAGCGGGGCAATCTGTTGGAGGTGGTCCGGAGCGCCCTTTCGGCTTCGTGCCTGTCCCCTCGCAGACTGGAACTGGAGGTCACGGAATCGGTCGTTCTGCAAAATGACAGGGCGACCCTGGCGATGCTGCATCAACTGCAACAGCTTGGCGCGCGGATATCCTTGGATGATTTCGGCACTGGCTACTCCTCGCTGAGCTACCTGCGAAGTTTCCCGTTCGACAAGATCAAGATCGATGCCTCCTTTGTGAGCGATCTTTCGGCAGGCGACGACGACATCGGGATCGTCCACGCGGTGGTCAGCCTCGCTTCCAGACTCGGCGTAGCGACGACCGCGGAAGGCGTCGAAACCGAAGAACAACTGGCGATCATCAAGGCGGAAGGCTGCACCGAGGCGCAAGGCTACCTCTTCAGCCCCCCAAGGCCCGCCAAGGACTTAGCGTATCTCTTGCCGCGGCGTAAGAAGAAAATGGAGAGTGCGGCCTGAGCGCCTCATGGTCGCGTTATGGGCCTTGCGGCTCAGGGACCTGCGCGATCGTCCCGAATGCTGCCCCGCTTTGACCTGCCAATAGCGCAGCCACTTTTTTCTCCACTCACCGGCAGCGGGCCGCGCGCGCGGCCGCACGGGACCGTTGTCTGCGGCAAGACCGAACCCTATAACCGGCGCGGGGGCATCATTTCGGCGGAAGGGCTATAGGCGGTCATGCTCGAAGAAGGCAAGGTCTATATCGGCACCAGCGTCAAGCCGGAATATCTGGAACTGAAGCTCGCCAATCGCCACGGGCTGATCACGGGCGCCACGGGCACCGGCAAGACCGTCAGTCTGCAGATCCTGGCCGAAGGGTTTTCCAACGCCGGTGTCCCCGTGTTCTGCGCCGACGTGAAGGGCGATCTGTCCGGCATCGCGGCGGTCGGAGAGTCCAAGGATTTCCTGATCGCACGTGCCGAAAAGATCGGACTGGCCGAGGAATATGTCTTCGAGACCTTTCCAACCATGTTCTGGGACCTGTTCGGCGACCAGGGCCATCCGATCCGCGCCACCATCTCGGAGATGGGGCCGCTCCTCTTGTCGCGACTGATGGACCTCAACGACGTTCAGGAAGGGGTTCTCAACATCGCCTTCCGCATCGCCGACGAGGAGGGGCTATTGCTGCTCGACCTGAAGGATCTGCGCGCGCTGCTGGTCGACCTCGCCGAGCGCGCCGACGAGGTCACCGCCGAATACGGCAATGTTTCCAAGGCCTCGATCGGCGCCATCCAGCGCCAGTTTCTGGTCCTGGAGCAGCAGGGCGGCGAGGGTTTTTTCGGCGAGCCGGCGTTCAATATCGCCGATCTCATGCGCACCGCGCGCGACGGGCGAGGCTATATCAGCGTGCTCGCCGCCGACCGGCTGATGATGTCGCCGCGGCTCTATGCGACCTTTCTCCTGTGGCTCTTGTCCGAACTGTTCGAGGAGCTGCCCGAGGTCGGCGATCCGGACAAGCCGCGGCTCGTTTTCTTCTTCGACGAGGCGCACATTCTGTTCGACGAGGCGCCGCGGGCGCTCATCGACAAGGTGGAGCAGGTCGTCCGGCTGATCCGCTCGAAGGGCGTCGGCGTCTATTTCGTCACCCAGAACCCGCTCGACATACCGGAAAGCGTGCTCGCCCAGCTCGGCAACCGCATCCAGCATGCGCTGAGGGCCTATTCGCCGCGCGAGCAGAAGGCGGTGCGGGTCGCGGCCGACACCTTTCGGCCGAACCCGGAGATCGATACCGCAAGGGTGATCACCGAGCTCGGCGTCGGCGAGGCGCTGGTATCGACGCTGGAAATGAAGGGCGCGCCGTCCGTCGTCCAGCGTACCCTGATCCGCCCGCCCTCCTCGCGTCTCGGCCCGCTCCTGGCAACCGAGCGCGCCGCGACGATCAACGCTTCGCCGCTGCTTGGCCAGTACGATACAAGTGTCGACCGGGAATCCGCCTACGAGATCCTTCAGGCGCGGGCCCGCGAGAAAGCCACGCTCGACACGCGCGAGGCGGAGGTGGAGGCGCAGCAAAAGACGGCGCAGCGCACGCGCGCCACCGCCTCGCGGCGGCAGTCGACAGCCGAAGCGATGGTCAAGTCGGTCGTGCGTTCGGCCGGCTCTCAGCTCGGTCGCGCCCTCATGCGCGGCATACTCGGCAGCCTGACGAAGGGCCTTTAGAGCCTTTCCGACCCAGGTGATGCCGGACCGTTAACGGGTCTTCACGAGCGCGTCGCGGATTTCCTCCAGGAGCTGGACCTCGCGCGGCGGCGGCGCCTCCTTGGGCTTTTCCTCCTGCTTGCGCTTGAGTTGGTTCATTCCCTTGATGACCAGATACAGCGCGAATGCCACGATCAGAAAGCTGATGACGGCGTTGATGAACACCCCAATGTTCAGCGTCACCGCGCCTGCGTCCTGGGCCGCCTTCAACGAGGCGTAGTCGCCGGTCCCCGTGAGCGTGATGAAGATGTTCGAAAAGTCGACACCGCCGAGGATCAATCCGATTGGCGGCATCAAGATGTCGTCGACCAGCGATTTCACGATGGTCGAAAAGGCGGCGCCGATGACGATGCCGACCGCCATGTCGACGACGTTGCCGCGCATGGCAAATTCCTTGAATTCCTTGAACATTGCCTCCTCCCCGGAATGCAGACGGCGACATTTCGCCCATCATGTGATCCAGTCTAGGGAAACCGGGCGAACCCGCCAAGGCCATCGCGGCCTATTCGCCGCTAACGAGCAGCGAGCCGTGGACGCGGGCCGACCGCATCAGCGCGTAGAAGCAGGCCAGGCCAACGGCCATGTAGACGACATTGAGCAGAAGCCCGCGCAGCAATAGATCGCCGCGGAATACGCCGTCGATCAGGACCGCGCGCATGCCCTCGAAGACATAGGTCGGCGGTAGCGAAAGCGAGACATATTGCAGCCATTCCGGCAGGGTCGAGACAGGGTAATAGACGCAGGCGAGCGGCAGCAGCAGGAAGATCAGCGACCAGGCAAGGCTCTCCGCCCCCAGCCCCTGGCGCAGCACCAGCCCGCAGACTACGAGACCGATCGACCAACTCGTCGCGATCAGCACCAAAAAGAAGCCGGCAAGCGCCAGGCCGAGGGAGAAGACGTTGAAGCCGAAGAAGACCAGCGCCATCAAAGTCACCGGGCCGAGGCCGATGATGACGCGGATGACACTCATCACCATGAGCGCTGCGACGAACTCGCCGGTGCGCAACGGCGAGATCATCAGATGGCCGAGATTGCGCGCCCACATCTCCTCCAGGAACGAGATGGAAAAGCCGATCTGGCCGCGGAACAGGATGTCCCAGAGCAGCACCGCGCCGAGCAGAGCGCCGGCGGCGGCCGCAGGAATACCGGTCCTTTCGTACAGATATGTCTGCAGGAAGCCCCACATCAGCATCTGCACCGCCGGCCAGTAGACGAGCTCCAAGAGACGCGGCCAGGAGCTTCTCAAAAGGTACCAGTAGCGCAGGATCATGGCGCCGATGCGCCTTGCGCTCGCCATCGCGGCGCCGGGGCGAGGTCCCATCGCCATCGGCATCAGGCACCCCCCGCAGGCGCTCCGGCGCCGGCGTCGTCGGAGCGGGCGACGGTGAGGAACACGTCCTCAAGCGTGGTGCGGCCGAAACGGCGGATCAGCGCTTCGGGCGAACCCTCATCGACAATCCGGCCGCGCTTCATGATGACGACCTTGTCGCACAACCGCTCGACCTCCGGCATGTTATGGGAGGCAAGCAGGATCGTCGCCCCGCGGGCCTTGCGATAGCGCTCCAGGTGCCCGCGGACCCAATCGGCGGTGTCGGGATCAAGCGATGCGGTCGGCTCGTCGAGCAGCAAGAGTTCCGGCTCGTTGATCAGCGCCTTGGCAAGTCCGACGCGGGTGCGCTGGCCGGCCGAAAGCTTGCCGCAGGGGCGATCGATCAGCTCGTCGAGGTCGAGCGCCGAGGCGAGCGCGCCGATCCGTTCTTTCAGCGCGCCGAGCCCATAGAGCCTGCCATATACGGTGAGGTTCTGGCGAACCGTCAGCCGCATCGGCATGCTCACATAGGGGCTTTCGAAATTCATCCGCCCCAGCACACGGTGGCGGTAGCGGACCATGTCTTCGCCGAGCACGGTGATCTGCCCGCGCGTCGGCAGCACCAGGCCCAAGATCATGGCGATGGTCGTGGTCTTGCCGGCGCCGTTGCCACCAAGCAGGCCGACGACGGCACCGCGCGGGACGGTGAAATTGATGCGGTCGACCGCGAGGATGTTGCGGTAGAGCTTGGTCAGATCGAGGGCCCTGACGGCCGCTCCGTTGGGTTCGGCTCTCATGGTCTGCAGGATATTCGCAATTAGGCCTTCCGCAACGTGCCGCGTTGCGCTTGCGATCGGCGGCAATTACGGTCGGCAGCATGAAATACATGACTTCCTCTGGTCCGCAACCCGGTCGCCAGCATCTGCGGCTGCAGACATTGGTGCGCCTGCGCTGGATTGCCGTGACCGGGCAAACGGCCGCCGTGCTGCTTGTCTATTTTGGCTTGGGCTTTCCACTGCCGCTGGCGCCCTGTCTGGTGCTCATCGCGCTTTCCGTGTGCCTCAACGTCTATCTCTCGTTCAGCTTCGCGGCCCGCGTGCGACTCGCGCCGGAGCACGCCGCGCTGCTGCTCGGGTACGACATCGTGCAGCTCATAGGCCTACTCTATCTGACCGGTGGGCTGCAAAACCCGTTTGCCGTCCTCCTGCTGGTGCCGGTGATGGTGTCGGCGACCTCGCTGCCGCTGCGGCCGACCTTGGCTCTCGCGGCCTTGGTCGTGCTTTCCGCAAGCGTCCTGATCGTCGCCCATTTGCCTTTGCCCTGGTTCCCCAACGAGACCGTTGACCTGCCGCTGCTTTACGTCGCCGGCGTCTACGTCGCCCTTGTCTGCTGTCTCGGGTTCATGGGCATGCATGCCCGGCGCATCGCCGAGGAGGCACGGCTGATGTCGGACGCGCTGGCCGCGACCGAGGTCGTGCTTGCCCGCGAAAAAGAGCTTTCGGCACTGGACGGCCTCGCCGCCGCCGCCGCCCATGAGCTCGGCACGCCGCTCGGCACCATCTCCATTGTCGCCAAGGAATTGTTGCGGGCAACCGCGCCGGACGACCCGGCGGCCGAGGACATCGAGCTGCTCAAAGCCCAGGCCGACCGCTGCCGCGACATCCTCGCCGAGCTGACCTCCCTCAGCCAGGCGCCAGACGCCCATTTCACGCGCATGCCGCTCAGCGCCATGATCGAGGAAGTCGTGGCTCCGCATCGAGAATTCGGCGTCGACATCCGCGTCGTCCTGTCTGGCGTAAAGGAGGGCGCAGGCGCCCACGAACCGATCGGCCAGCGCAATGCCGCAATATTGCACGGTCTGGGCAATCTGGTCGAAAACGCGGTCGATTTTGCCCGACGCGAGGTGGTGATCACCGCCGATTGGACACTGGAGACGGTGCGCATCACCATTGCCGACGATGGTCCCGGTTTCGGCGCCGACGTGATCGGCAAGCTCGGCGAGCCCTATGTCACGACCCGCGGCATCTCGCGCCACAAGAGCCCGGAGGGCGAGTTCGGCCTCGGCCTCGGTTTTTTCATCGCCAAGACTCTGCTCGAGCGTTTCGACGCCACGGTTGAGCTCGCCAACCGACCGCCGCCGCAGACCGGCGCGGTGGTGACCGTGAGCTGGCCTCGGGCGGCGATCGATCTCGATATCGGTGCCAGGGCCTGAGCCGGAATTGCCGATAATTGATGTCGATCAATTACATCTGAAAATATTTTCGGCAAATATTATACATGCAAAGTGTTCGCCGGACACACCGCGCGGCACTGAGGGCCAAGGAGGGAACCGCGGCATGCAGCTACACGAAGGAATGATCATGTCTGAGACAAAGCCGCCCGAGCCCCGCTCGCTGCTGATTGCCGACGACGACCGGCCCTTCCGCAACCGGCTTGCCCGCGCCATGGAAATGCGCGGCTTCACCGTCGCCACCGCGGAGACGGTCGCCGATAGCTTGCGCCTGGTGGAGGACTTCAAGCCCGCCTACGCCGTGATCGATATGCGTCTTGGCGATGGAAACGGGCTCGACGTGATCCAACATCTCAAGAGACGCCACCCGGATTCGCGCGCCATCATCCTCACCGGCTATGGCAATATCGCAACCGCGGTGACCGCCGTGAAGCAGGGCGCCATCGACTATCTGGCCAAGCCGGCCGACGCCGACGAGGTCTATGCGGCGCTGATCGCCGACCCGACCGCCAAACCTGAGCCGCCGGAAAACCCGATGTCGGCGGATCGGGTACGCTGGGAGCACATTCAGCGCGTTTACGAATTATGCAACCGCAACGTCTCGGAGACGGCGCGGCGGTTGAACATGCACCGGCGCACCCTGCAGCGCATCCTCGCCAAGCGCGCGCCGCGATAGAGCCTCTTGCGCCTGGGTGGAATTAACCGTCCGACCGTGACGTAGGTCCCCGCCGGATGGGCACGCCTGTCACCCATCACCGACTTCGTTTAAGATGTCGGGGAACCGACCACATTGAGATGGGAGAAGGCCGATGTCGAGTGGGGTACGCAAGCCTGACCGTGCCCGTCCGCCGCGCCCGAAGGGGGCCGCGATTTTCCTGGCTGTCGCCGGCATGATTTTCGTTCCGGCCCCTCCGGGCTTTGCGCAGGAGACCGGGGCATGGGTCGCCACGACGACCGGATGTGAAGTGTGGAACAGCGATCCCGGCCCGGATGATGTTCCAAACTGGATAGGGGAGTGCGTTGAAGGCAAGGTCCACGGGCCGGGCACGCTGATCTGGACGCACAAGTCGAACGGGTCAGTCATCGCCCGCTTCGATGGCTGGTACGACAAAGGCCTGCGGACCGGAGTCGGATATCTCGTCGACGAGAACGGCAACTGGTTTCGCGGCCCGTTCGTGAACGGCGTCGCGCACGGCGCGGGCGAATGCTATTACGCATTGTTCGGTGTCCATCGCAATTGCCAATTCACGAATGGAGAGCTGACGGACTATTGAGGCCGTGCGGATACGGCCGGAGCGTCCGCCGGTCCACCGGGCGCGTGGGCCCTTCATGTCCAACTTTCCGCTTGCTTATAGATTGTCCTGGCTGCCGCGATTTCTGAGCCCGTCGGCGCGGATGCCGGAATCGTTCGAGCGCCAACCGCTGCAAGGGCTTGCGGCTGGCGAGGACGGCAGGTCAAAGACGGTCGATCTGCTGTTCTTCGGCGATATCTCGAACGTCGCCAACCCCACGATTTCCGCCGCGCCCAAGGAGATGCGCGAACTGTTCCGCCGCGCCGATATCGTGGTCGGCAATTGCGAGACGCCGGTGACGAAGAACGTCGCGCCCGGCGCCAGGCAGCGCCTCGGTCTTGGCCACTACGCGGATGCGAGCTTTATCGACGGCTTCCTCGACGCCTTCCGAGTGTCCGCCGGCAAGCTTTGCCTCTCGCTCGCCAACAACCACGCCCTGGATTGCGGCGTCGAGGGTTTGTTGGAGACGGTCTCGGTTCTGGAGGAACGCGGTATCGCGGTCATCGGATGCCGCGACGCCGGCCGGCCGCCGCTGACGACCGTCGAGCACCGAGGGCTGCGACTCGGATTCACCGCTTCGACGGAGTGGATCAACCGGCACCCCGAGACTGCCCGCAAACATGTTTGGTTCGGACGCGACGCCGACGGCCTCGACTGGCCCGGCCTCAAGAAACAGCACCGTCTCGACACGCTAATCGCATTGCCGCACTGGGATTTCGAGTTCCGCCATTTCCCGCAGCCGGAAACGCGCGCCCGCGCCGCGCGGCTCGCGCGCGGCGGCGTCGACCTGATCGTCGGGCAACACCCGCACGTTCTGCAGCCGATGGAGCGCTTCGACCGGGGGCTCTGCGCCTACAGTCTGGGCGATGTTCTCGGCACGGCGTTCCCGCGGGCCACTTGGCCGACGAGACTATTCGGGCTGCTCGAAATCGGCATCCGCGCCGGCGGTCCGCGTCGCGGCGAAATCCGCCGCTACCGTCTGCATCCCTGGGTGCGCAGCCATCGAGCCGGACGGGAGGAAGTCTGGGCCGTGTCCGATCTCCGCGACGGGTTGCGCGACAAGATCGAGCGGCGGCTCCGCCTGATCTTTCCCGAACCTTAAGAAGCAGTCGCCCGACCGGACCCGGCGGCGCCGTCCGGGTCAAATGGCTACGCTTGACCCAATCATGCGTTAGGACCTGACGCCGCCGTCGAAGGAAGGGTCCGTCAGCGCGTGCAGCCGCTGGGCTGCGATTTGCGCCACGCGCAAGGTCATCGCCTTGCGCCGCGCCGGCGCCAGAGGGCCGTGAGGGCAGGCGCGGAGGATCTCGCCGCCATAGGGATCGGCGATGATCAGCCCGGTTTCCTCGGGGAAGATCGCGGCCGGCACTTGGGCGTGGGTGGCGAAAAAGAAGCTGTCGCAGAAATCGAGATAGTCCGGCCATTTGCAGTCGGCCCGGTAATCCTCGACGCTGGTCTTGATCTCGACGATCCAGACCTCGCCCCTGGCGCCGAGGCCGACCACGTCGGCGCGCCGGCCGGAGGCGAGCGTCACCTCGCTGACCGTGGCAAAACCGTGGGCCGCGAACAGCCGGCAGACGCCGCGCTGGACCATGAGCGCGCGCTCGGACTGGCGGCCGTCGCTGAAGGCCGGCGCGTTCTCTTCGTTCCTCAGCAACTGTTCACGTCCTTGGCGCAGTAATAGTTGCCGGGGGTGCCGCAGCAATAGGGAAGCTCGTCGGAGCAGTATTTGCCGCTCGCCGCCGGGCATTCGGCGCCGGCGGCAAGACGCGGACCGGCCGGGCCGCACTGGCCGGCGTCGCCGGGCAGGCATTGCGGCGCTTCTCGCGCGTCGATCGCCCGGGCGAGCAGCAGCTTCGCCGACGGCACGGCATCGACCGGCTCCTCGGCAAGGGTGATGGGCGCGGCAAGCGCGAACGCCGCCAAAAACGCGGCGGCAAGGACAGAGCCTGTGCGCTTCATGGGAACCTCCTGAACGGGGTTTGAGCTACCCGTTCATTGTAGAGCGGTTCATGGTTATAGGGGATCGATTCGATGGGCCAAATCGGTTCATCCGGGCAGGCGTGGGCCGCGACGCGCGATACGGGATATCGGGCGAGCGCCGCAACGAACCCGGTGGGCCGATTTGGCCCACCGAAGGCCGGGTTCTTTTGCGCCGTGGCGGTGTTGCGGC
>JAUYJB010000033.1 GCA_030688605.1 Hyphomicrobiales bacterium | reverse complement strand
TGTGAAGGAATCGGCGTTTTGTACATGGCTGCAGTGGTCTGGGCAGGGCGTTGTTGGTTTTGATGTCGCCGAATGTGTGTCCGCGGCCGGCTTAGGTGGTCGCGGTGCGCAGGCGATGGGCCGCCATCAGGTTATGGGCGAGGGCGTGCCACAGCGCGACCGCCTGCGCCTTGATGAGGCCGCGGACGTTGATGAAGCCGAGGCCGCGGTTCTTCTGCTGGGCGTTGACAAGCTCGATGCGCTTTCGCCGCCGATAGATCGCCTGGCCCTCGGCGCTCGCCATGCGCCCCCGCCAGTGCTTGACGGCCGCGGGCTCGCGGGCTCTCTGGCGGGCTCGGTTCCTTCGCGATGCCGGGGTGACGTTGTCGCGCTCCGGGGGCGGCGGTGCATAGACCTCGACCGCGCCCTTCTCATGGGCCGCCAACCTCACCAGATCGTCGCGCGTGGCGTAGTTGGTGTCGATCAGAAGACGCCCAGGCGTGCGGCCGTAGCGCCGCGTCATGTCGTCCACCATCGGAACCGCAAGCGCGCTGTCGTTGCGCCGATCGGTGGCGGCCACACTCACCACGATCATGCTCTCCGGATGCGCCGCGATCTGGATGTTGTACCCCCCCCCCCCCGCACCGCTCCATCGGCAAAGCGCATACGCCGCGCCTCAGGGTCCGTCATCGAGACCTCGGCCTCGACCTTCTTCTTCCCCTCGTCCTTGGGATGCGTCTTCTTGCGACGCTCCTTCTCCGTCTGCAGCCGCGCCAACGCCGCGCGCGCCCTGGCGGCCCGCTCCCGGGTCTCACGCGCGGCACGCTCGCGGGCGGCCCGCTTGCGCCGCGTCGAGGTTTCGGGGTCGCTCTCAAGCTCCTGCTTCAGCGCCGCCACCCGGCGCTCCACGGCTTCCTCGATCCGGGTCAGCTTCCTGCGGGTCGCATAAGAGCCGCGCCCTGCGCTCGCCCGCACCTTGGTGCCATCCAGCGCAATCTCGTCGAGCGCAACCAACCCCTCCGCAATCAAGGCCGTCACGTTCTCGCTCAACAGCCGGTCGAGAACCGAACCGTGCAAAACCCGGAAGTCCGCCAGACCGTGATGGTTCACCGGCACCCCGCCCGCCAGCCAGCGGTAGGCCACATCGCGCTCCACCAACCGCGCCAGCTCCCGCGCCGAGCCGATCCCTTCAATCGTCGCATACAGCCACAGCCCCATCAGCACCGCCGGGTCCGCCGCCGGCCGACCCGCCGCCCCTTCACCCGAGCCGATCCCCTCGTACAGTTCCTCAAGATCCAGCGTCTCCACGAAACCCCACACCACCCGCGCCCGGTGGTCCGGCGCCAACAGCGCCTCCAAATCAATCATCTCCCAGCGCAGTTGCGCCCGATCCGCCCGAATAACCCGTGCCTCAGTCATGAGCCCACCTCCATAGAGACGGAATCACAACTCTCCTCACACGCCAATCGAAAATGCGATTCCTTTACAAGCTCGAATACGGCTCATGAGACATATGGCGTCGTAGCCGCCCGGCGTGCTCATGAATGACAGACTCTCCCAGAACAGCTCGCCCCTTTCCAATCCGGCAAGGACGAGCGCTCTTTTCTCTGCACGCGGAATGGCGCGGAAACGCTTCACGTCGACGTTTGACAGCCGGAAGACCAGCGAGGTGGGCTGGCGTTGGTCGACCGTGGCGTTGTCGGTTTGCATGGGCATGCCGGCCCGGTGCGCGACGGTGGCGTCGCCTGTCGCATCGACCACGACATCGGCGCCGAAAGCACATCGGCCGTCGACGGTCTCCACGATGACGCCGGTGACACGGCCGTCCTGTTTGATGACCTCGACGACCTGGCAGTGAAGCAGAGTATCGACGCCGGCTTCTTCGACAAACTCGTCGGCGACAATCTTCACGATTTCCGGATTGAACGGGAAGTTGTAGATGGTGACCGGCGAGGCCGACGCTTCGGCCATGGTGTATTTGGCGAAACCGTCGCTCCCTCCGGCTGCCTCGATCCGTTGGAGAAACTCATAAGGCAAGCCCCAGACGGCCTGAAGGTCGTGATTAAAGAAGCCGACGAACTGCGCGACATAGCCCGACGTTGCGACACCGCCGAGGCATCCCTGCCGTTCGAGAAGAAGCGTGTGCGCTCCGCCGCGCGCCGCCGCCACGGCCGCAATCAGGCCCGCTGCACCTCCGCCCGCAATGATCACGTCATAGCGATCCGATAAGGGGGTGCGTAGCGCTTCACCGACGAACGAACATTCCAACGCTTGCTTCCCCTGGCGCGTGAAATGGCGAGGCAGAGTATCTGCGGCTGGTCAACCTATGCACCGATGACTGAGTGTGGATCAGCGCGAAAGCGTGACCCCCGCGCCAATCGCATCTGAGCCATTGAACATCTGAGAAAAGCGACGAAAGCAGAGGGGTCCTGATCGGCGCCGACGGAGCCCTCCTGTTTCTTTCCAATATTGCCGTAATTTCAATGACTTGACCTGAAGGCCGGCGGGGTCCCGCTTCGGCGCTGTTTCACACCCAGCGCCTCAAGCCAGCCAGTCAACGTGACAATGCCTATGACCTTGCCCTGCCGGAGCTTGTCGAACGCGGACAACGGCACGATACGGAACGCCTTGTAACAGTTCTCCGGGTTGGACAAATCGTGGATGGCGGATGAGGAAGCCGCCGCTTACCCGCCCAGAAGCAGGCCCGCATACATCGGCAAATGCAGCATTCCTTGCGCCAACCAGATGAAGCTGGCCGCGGCGGCAGCGAGGACAAGGGCGGCCCACGGCGCGATCCGCGCAACCGCCACGTAGTACAGCGCGACGGCAAGTGGCAACCCGACCTGGAAGCCGAGCATCCATACCGCCAAGAAAAATCCCACTACCCATCCGACCACGGCCAGCTGCCGGTGGCCGTTGCTCTCTTCAGGGCTACTGTCGCCCTTCGCGCCTACGCGCCACAGTAGGCCGACACCGGCAAGGAGGGACACCGCGAGGCCCAAGCCGCAGATGAGGCGGGGGAACAGAGCTGCCGTGGCCGGCCAACCCAGGGTCATCAAGAGGCCGCCGCCGAAGACGAGGGCACAGCAGGCGACGAGTGCCCCATCGAGTGTGTCCTTGCTCCTCATCGCCGCAACCGACGGACAAGCCCGGCCGCGAACACCACGACGATGACCGCGATCACCACCAGCGGAACGGGACGCAATAGGAAACCTGGGCCGTAGCTCGCCAGCGCGATGAACAGGTTGTTCTCCACCAGCGGACCCAGGATGAAGCCGACTAGAAGCGGCACCCGCGGCCACTCGCCGCTCGTCATGAGATAGCCGAGCACGCCGAACACCAGCGTGACGGCCAGCGAGCCGATATCGGGCAGCCCGGCGTAGGCGCCGAACAGGACGAAGAACATGATCACTGGAATCAGCAGGTCGCAACGCAGCGCGGTGATGGGAGCGGTGCGGCCGGTCACGGCGATACACACGACAGTAGCCACGATGTTGGCGATCACCATGATGAAGACCATTGCGTAGGTGAGCGGCAGGTGTTCGCCGAACATCGGCCCGCCCGGGGTGATGCCGAGGATCAGGAAGGCAGAGAGCAGCACAGCGGTCGTCGCGCCGCCGGGAATCCCGAAGGCTAGCAGGGGCACCAGCTCACCGACGGCAGACGCGTTGTTGGCGCTTTCCGGCGCGATGACGCCGCGCACGTCGCCGTGGCCGAAGCCGTCACGGTCGTCGCGCCGTGTGGAGCTGACTGCGAAGGCGTAGGCGTAGAAGGCCGCAGCCGTACCGCCCAGGCCTGGCAGCGCGCCGATCGTCGTTCCGATCGCCCCGCAGGCCAGCATGAGCCACTTGTGTCGAATTACCGCCCGTACGCCGTCGCGCAGGCCGTGACCCACTCGGATCATGCCATCGCTTGCGATCTGGCCGCGCGCTGCCAGGCTGATGACCTCGGGCAGGGCGAACAGGCCCATAACCAGCGGGACGAGATTGATGCCGTCGTACAGGAACGCACTGCCGAAGGTGTAGCGGTAGTGGCCGTACTGCGGGTCCTGCCCGACGGTCCCGATCAGAAGCCCGAACAGGCAGGTCAGCAGCCCCTTGACAATCTGGCGTCCGCTCAGGGCGCTGACCGAGAACAGGCCCAGCACCACCAGCATCAGCCGCTCTGGCGTGGCCACCGCCAAGGCGAGGGGCCGCAGCAGTGGCAGCAGCAGGAACAGGATCGCGGCGGCCACCACGCCACCGACGGCCGAGGCGCAGAACGAGGCCACCAGTCCCTTGGCGGCCTCGCCATTTTTTGCCATCGGGTAGCCGTCGATCACGGTCGCGGCCGCTGACGGGCTGCCCGGCACGTTGAAGTAGAAGGCCGGGAAGGTGTTTGACGTCTGCACAGCCGCAGTCAGCGACAGCAGGATGGCGAAGGCCACGAACGGATCCATTCCCCAGACGAATGGCAGCACCAGCACGATGGCCAGGACGCCGTGGAGCCCGGGCACCGCCCCGAATACCAGGCCGATGAGGAGACCCACGGCGATGCCGCCGAACACGTTCGGCGTGAAGGTGGCGGCCAGACCCTGCCCGGCGGCATCCCAGTTCATGGTCGCTGGCAGCAGTTGCCTTGCAACGTGAGCCTATTCCAGCAGCGCCTTTAGCCGCTCCTTCACGTTGTCCGGCAGCTCAGCCACCGACTTCACAATCGCCTCGGTCTGCTCGGGTCCGACGGGCGCCGGCTGGAAGCCGGCCTTGGTAACCTCATCGATGAACTGCGGATCCTCCAGAAGCGCGGAGAATGCCTTACGCAGGGCGGCGAGCCGCTCGGGCGGAGTGTTCGGCGCCGCCGCGAAGACACGGGAGATCTCGATGACGCCGTTGACTGCGTCGATGGCCGCGATGTCAACCGGGTCGGTGAGGCTATCGCGCAGCTTGGGCAGTGCAGCCACCGTCTCACGCAGTTCCGCTGGCGCCGGCGATCCACCAAAATTCATGAGCATCTTGATAGACCCGCCTCTGTACATCTCGTTCATCAGCGACTGGGCGAGCAGGATTTCGGAGCTGCCGACGAGCCCGTCGATCTCGCCCTGGCGAATGGCAAGAAAGATCGGATTGCCGCCCTGATAGCCGGCCACGATCTGGACGTTCAGGGCCCCCATCTTTGCCAGCATCTTGGTGGTCTCGTAAATCAGGCCGCCGGGGGCGTTCACGCCCAGCTTGATCGGCGTCCGATCCGCCGCAAGCGCCTCGACGCCCTTGTCGACCAAGTCCGACCTGACAATCACCACATAGGAAGCACCGGCCACCGCGCCGAGCCAGTCGAATTTCGCGTAGTCCACGCCCTCGGCTTGGTTCAGTGCGCCCTGGAGAATGCCCATCGACGGCCGGTGGATGAGGGTCAGCCCGTCCGACTTGGCGTTAAAGACCGCCCGAGTGCCGATGATGCCGCCTCCGCCCGGTTGGTTATTGACGATGATGGTCGGCTCGCCCGGGATGAACCGGGGCAGATTCTGGGCGACGATGCGGGCCAGCCCGTCGAAGGTGCCGCCTGCCGGGAAGGGCACCACGAGAGTGAGGGTCTCGCCCGCGTAGACCTCCTGCGCCGAGGCCGAAGGCGTCGTCGCCAGCATGCCGATCGCCGCCGCACCGCCCAGCCAAAGGGCGGCCAGCAGCCCCGCCGACCGTCGCGTGAACCTGTTCAGAAAACCCATAATCTTCCTCCCGTGACTTCTTGCGTTGGAGCGGCTATTCCGCCGCCTGTACCCTGGCCTGAGCCATGTGCTGAACCGCCAGGTGACTAAAGGTGAAGGCTGCGGCGAGCCCGAGCCCGGACTGATAGCCTACGCCCATCTCGGTGTGGGACGATGCGTTGCCGCTGGCATAGAGTCCGGGGATGACGTTTCGACGCAGGTGCAGGACGCGGCCGTGGATGTCGGTCTCCAGCCCTGCGGAGGCAGGCGAACTCGGGCGCAGCTCGACGCCGTAAAACGGCGGTGCGGCGAGAGTGCCGAGCCGCTGCTCGGCACTGCGCGGCTCCGTCTCGTCGAGCCGCCACCCCTCGGTGCCGCGGCCGAAATCGGCATCAGCGCCAGCGGCGACGAAGCCGTTGAAGCGCTCCACCGTCGCTCCCAGGCCGCCCGGGTCGACGTCCAGCATCCGGGCCAGCTCCTCCACGCTGTCGGCACGCGCCACCCACTCCGGGAGCGCAGTTCGGGCCGGAAGTCCAGCGAAGGAGAACTTGTCCACAAACTGCTGATCGAAGATCAGGTAGGCCGGCAGGTTTGTGTAGGAGTGGGCTACACCGTCGTAGTGGCGAACCGCGGCCGCCACCGACTGGAAATAGGCCTCGTTGGCGAAGCGACTGCCGAAGCGGTTGACGACCACGGTGTGCGGGCTGCACAGCTCTACGATGCTGGCCAGGCGGAATTCAGGCTTTCTGTCCGGCTGCTCCGAAGGCACGCAGAACCCAAGGTGCAGCCGGAAGGTCTGGTGGATGCGGTGGACGGAAGCACCCTGCTCTGCGGCCATGACCAGCCCGTCTCCGGTCAATGTTTCGGGGAACTGGGAATACCAGCGCGGCAGCCCCTCGTAGTTGGCAACGAGGTCGTCATTCGATTCATAACCGCCGGTGGCGATGACAGTGCCCAAGTGGCCGGCGATGCGCTCGCCGCCTGCCAGCGCCACGCCGGTCACGCGGCCATTGTCCATGACCAGCCGGTCGACCGCCGCATCCGTCCGCAGCGTGACTCCACGATCGAGCAACGCCTTGACGAAGCCGGTAACCAGGGCGACCCCGAGACCACGGATATCCTTTCGGAGACGCTCCTCCATCAGGGCCTGGTCCCAGTTGCCCATGTTGTTCAACCCGCCCCAGGCGAGCATCTCGTCCATCAGGAGAGTGTACGGAATGACGGGCGGCAGCAGGATGCATTCGCGCCAATCGCCGAGTTCGTGTCCCGAGATCAGGTCGTGCTCCACCGATCGTCCGGTGGCGACGGCGCCGGGGACCGAGCCGTAGTAGACGTCCTTGACCCGCGACAGGCGAAAGCGCAGGCCGCAGCGACTGTATAAGGCAAGGACGTCGGGTCCGCGGTCGACAAGCGCCAACATGCGCTCCTCGACCTGGTAGCCGCCGCTCAGAAACCGCATGTAGCGGATGACGTCGTCACGACTGTCGGGGATGCCGGCCGCCTCGGCCAAGTGGTTGGTGCCGAACCAAACCAAGCCGTAAGAGTAGCAGGTGCTGCCGCCCAGGCGCTCCCCCTTCTCCAGCACCACAGGCTTCAGGCCAGCCTCGGAAGCGGAAAGTGCGGCCGCAAGCCCGGCCCCACCGGAGCCCACGACCACAACGTCGTATTCGCTGTCCCAGTGAACCAACTTCCGGTTTCCTCCCACCGCAGGCCTCACTGTGCCGCCCGCAAAGGCCGTCGCGCAACCGTGCGTTTCTTGTTTGCAATATGGCCAAAAAAACCTAGCATCGCCTGCGTATCGAGGGCAAACGGAATTGGACGGAGCCGGTCGCTCGAGGGGTTGACAACCCCATCCAATCTGCACGTGCTGACATTAGACCAAACTAAACTTAACATTGAAGGATCGGCGCAAGGGAGGGAGCCGTGTCTTGAGCGTTCCATCCACCACGATTCGTGCCCGGTATGGCCTGATTATCCCGTCGTCGAACCGCATGGCGGAGCCTCATGCCTACGAGTACTCGCCTGATGGTGTGGTGCCGCATGCAACACGAGTGCGTATGACCGGACCGCATTTCATGAGGTTCGATGAACTGCGGCCCAAAATCGTTGAGGCGGCCGCGATGCTCGCGGACGCTCGATGCGACCCTATAGTCTTCCACTGCACTGCCAACTCCATGGCGGAGGGCATGACTGGTGAAAGGCATATCGTCGCCGCAATCAAGAACGCCACGGGCGGACAGGCAATGACTACCGCATCGGCCACTATGGCGGCGTTCGAGGCTTTGGCGGCAAAGCGGATCGTTTTCGTCTCACCCTATACGCGGCCGTCGCACGAGCGTGACCTCGAGTTTCTCGAGGAGGCTGGTCTTGAAATCGTGGGCGAACGTAATCTGGGGCTCAGCGGGTCCGACGCCTACTGCGCCATGCCGGCAGCCGACTGGCTCCAAGTTATGGCCGAGGAGAAGGACGACAGGACAGATGTTTACTTCCTGAGCTGCGCCAATATCCGCGCGATTGAGGCGTTGGAGGAAATGGAAAAGATACTCGGCCGGCCGGTGGTGACCAGCAACCAGGTTGTGATCTGGCAGGCGCTGCGCCTTGCCGGGGTAAACGATCCGCTGCCGAGGCTCGGCCGGCTAGGGGCAAAGGCTGCTGCTGCCGCCGATTTGGTTGTTGCCGGGCGGCCCCTCACATCCGGGCTGCAGGGTAAGACGAAGATGGCCTGTCCGCCGCAAGAAGGCAGGATAGGTTGACACCTGGCCATGGTGAATTGGGTGCTGGTGGGCACCGTGATGATCAGCTATCTGAGTGGGGCGAAGCCTGTGAAGGGGCCGCTTGCCAGCGAACCCGCAATACCTTCGGCGAAGATTACCGTCTTGATGGGCTGAATATGGTGCCACTGGTGATGTGTGTGTTCGCGCTACGCGAAGTCGACCCGCTCGCAATTTAAGGGCGGATCGCGGAGCCCCCCGATGTCGCCATGGGAAGAGGGTTCTGACCGGCGGTGCTGCTGATGGGGTTCCAATGGCGACTGCCGGTCGCCGCCCCGGCCTTCTACCGGATGGAGGCCTGGCTCGGGCAGGTCGCGACATACATCGTCGCCGCAGCCCATGCCGGCTTTCTCTGGCCGCCGCGCATCTTCTCAGCACCCCATTTTGCGCCGGGGGAGCTGCCGGCGTTGCTTTGTTAATCTCGCACACTCTGCCGACGACGAACCACCAGAAACTGGAAGGCAATCCATGACCACACCGACTTGCCAAGGCCCCGACCCAAATCCGAGGACGCCACGCTTGCAGGCCCCACTCGGCGCCTGCGACACCCACGCGCATATCTTTGGGCCCGCCTCGAAATACCCCTATGCCGAAAACCGCAGCTATACGCCACCGGACGCACTGATCCCAGATTACTTGCGCCTGTTGGAAGTGCTTGGCTTCGAGCGCGGGATCATTGTGCATGCGAGTGTTCAGGGAACGAACAACACGGCTACGCTCGACGCGCTGGCGCAACTTGGCGGCAACTTCCGTGGTGTCGCGGTGGTCGCCCCAGATATCACGCGCAAGGAGCTGGTGCGGCTCGACGAGGCCGGCATGCGAGGTGCGCGGATGACGACCTTCGTTGCGGGCGGCACCGGGGCGGAACATCTCGAGGTGCTGGCGAAGCGCATCGCCGAATTCGGCTGGTTGGCCGAAGTGCATCTGGGCAACGTGGAGGAGCTGGTGGAAATTTCACCATTGCTAACCCGGCTGCCTACTCCCTACTTGATCGACCATTTTGGCCGTGTGCGGGGCAACCAGGGCGTGGACAATCCGGGTTTCCAAGCGCTGCTGCGCCTTTTGAGCGAAGACGACAAATGCTGGGTGAAGCTATGCAGCTTCTACCGGCTCTCGTCGTCGGGCCCGCCGGACTATGCCGACATGGCGCCTATGGCCCGCGCGCTGGTGGAGACCCGCCCCGACCGGCTTGTCTGGGGCAGCAACTGGCCGCACCCAGCAGTCGAGGGGCCGATGCCGAATGACGGCGATCTTCTGGACCTGATGCTGGACTGGGCGCCCGACGAGGCGGTGCGCAACCGGATACTGGCCGAAAACCCGGCCCGGTTGTTCGGGTTCAGCTGACCGGGAGCCGCACTACCCGATTATCGCCTTATTGCCAAAGCGCTGGCGCCAGCGCGGCAGGATCTCCTGGTTGATGACGCTCTCCGGCACCTCGCCCTTGAGAGCATTCTCGATGCATTCCACTGCCCAAACCACCCCCGGGAAGAGGCCGGCGTTGGAATTACCCGAAACCATATGGGGCGCCAGCAGAACTTTGTGGCCGAGCTTCAAGAGAGGCGAGTTTTTGGCAAGCGGCTCATCCTCGAAGACGTCAAGGGCGGCGGCGGCGATGGTTTCATTCTCCAGCACCGCGACCAGAGCCTTCTCGTCGACGACCGCCCCGCGTGAGGTGTTGAGGAGGATTGCGCTGGGCTTCATCTTGGCCAGAGTCTTGGAATTGATCATTTTGCGCGAGCTGTCGGTCAGTGCGACGTGCAACGTTACCACGTCCGATTCTGCAAGCAGGGTATCGAGGTCGGTTTCAATGACGTTGTGAAGCGTGAAGCGCGCGCGTTCGACAAAGGGATCGTAAGCGAGGATTTTGATCCGCCATGGTGCCAGCAGGGTTGCCACGCGCCGCCCGATGCGCCCCAATCCGATGATGCCCAACGTAATGCCTTCCGCGCAGTCCTCCAGGCGGGTACCCAAGAAGATGCCTTGCTGGCTCGGATGGCGCCATTTGCCTGCTTTCATCGCTTCATCGCGTTCACGCACCTTCTTGAGGATCGTAAGCATCATCGCAACTGTGCCCTCGGCAACGCCACCCCAGTTGGCTTCGGTCGGACTGTTGGTGACAAGGATGCCGAGATCTGTTGCCGCCTCGACGTCGACATCGTCGTATCCGACGGTGTATTTCGCGACAATCCGAAGCCGGTCGGAACTTTCCATGATCTTACGGGTGATCGGGCTTGAGCGGATGGAGCTTCCCGTCAGCGCGTCGGCGTTCTCGGCAAAAACGCACATTTCATCTTCGTTGTTCCCCTGCGGCGTATGCCAAGAGGCGGTGCCCTCGACGATCTCGCAACCCTCGGCGACGAGTTTTTCAAGCGGATTTCCCACTTTCTCCTTTTCGCCGGACGCAGTGGAGAATTCGACGGGCGCGAAGACGAAGATCTTGGCGTTCGACATGATGGATACCTCTTCAACGATAGGTTCACCCTGCAAGAAATTCTTCTAGCTGACATCTCACCGGCGATTGAGCTGACGCGACAGCAAGCCCTACAGACGTAAGCGCTCGACGCTGTGCGCGGCGGGGTGCGCCGACTGGTGATCAACTCCTGCCCCATTTTGCTCCGCCGTTGACATCAACCAGAAGCGTATCACCTATTCGAAGGACCTCCGCAAGTTGCGCATCATACTTCGCGATCCCGTCGCCAAGGACCATTTTCTCAGCGACGAAGGTGATATCGATTCCACCATGCTCTAGCTTGGTCCACCGCCGGAAGAACAAATGACGGGGTTGGTCAACGAGCTTGACGCCACGATGGATGCCATAAAGCGCGTGCCATGGACTATGCTCAATGATCTCAGGGGTGATCCCGAAGTGTTGAAGCGCATCGATGACGCCGAGGCGCCACCCAAATCTCTCCAAAAGACGCTTTCGTCGTGAACCGGGAGAGGAGCCAATGTCGAAAAACATTCTCATCCACCCTGACGGAACTGGCCAAGCTTACGATGTGTCGTTCGATGAGCGCTGCAGCAATACTTGCTCGCAAGGCGGTCATATTTTCGCTTTGGGTGCCGTATCGCGCAGGCGTGTGGTCGCGGCAATATCCGGAGTGCCGCTCGATGGGTCGAGGATCACGCCGTAAATCTCCCGTGCCGCCTCCGCGGAAACCAGACCCTCACGCACATCCGTTGCAACAAGCCCTGGAGGACGCTCGAGAGGATTGCCGTAGCCGCCGCCCCCGGCGAGCTCTAGCCAGATCACGTCACCGGCTTCTAGTTGACGGGTCGCCAGCGGCGGCAGCCGCTCTTCTCGTTCCGTGCCCGGATTCAGGATGCAGCACGCGCGGTTGGGTGCGCCACCGCCGACCACGCCCCAGGAGCCATGCTCAAACTGTCCCATACGCAGCGAGAAGTTCGCCGCTTCGAGGATCCGATAGGCTCGCACGAAACCCACTCCACCGCGATGTCGGCCGGGGCCGGCAGAGTCTTTCAAGGGCTGGAACCTGATCACCTCAACCGGATATTCGCTTTCGAGGATCTCGATCGGCTGACTCGGGGTGATCTGCATCATTGGCAGCACGGCGAAGCTCCCGTCTCCGCTCGGCGAGCCCCCAAGCGAAGGTGTCATTAGCTCGTATTGGACGCCGAGCTTGCCGGCGCGTGACTTCGAATAGGCGATCAGGCTGCCGCCCACGCCAAGTCCGGCCGGGGCCACTGCCTTGTCAGGCGCAAAGTGGGCGAGCGCTTTCTGTGCACAGCAATAAAGGAGATGCATCGACGGATAGTAATTATTGACCGGTCGCGGATACTGGGCATGAGTAATACGTCCCTCCGGATTGACAAAGCGGATCGCGCGCCGGCAGCCATCGTTAATCGGAATCGTCGGATCGAGAAATCCGATCAGCGCGACTGCCGCAGCGGTCTCGGCACCTTGCGGTCGCAGGTTCACAGGTCCGACTGTGTTCGGGTCGCTGCCGGAATAGTCGAAGCATATTTCGTTGCCGCGCTTTTCTATGCGAATGTGCATGCGAATCCTGTGGGCAAGATCCGCACCGTCATTGTCGAGGAACGCCTCGGCCGAGGCCTCACCGTCGGGCCAGTCCGCAAGACCATCTCGAATGCGTCGTTCGGACACGCGGATCAAAGCCTCAAACGCGTCCTCGACCACGTCAACGCCGTAGGAATCGAGAAGCTCTTTCAGCCGTGCGCTGCCGATCCGCGTACAGCCAACTTGAGCGCGCAAGTCGCCAATGACATCATCGGGGCTGCGGCTATTGCATCGGATGAGCTCCTCTACGTCTTCGTTCGGGCCCTGCTTGCTCCAGTAGCGCATCCCGGGAAATCTGATCCCCTCGTGGTAGATCTCGCGCGCGCTCGCTCCCGAGGATCCGGGCACGATCCCACCGAGATCCGGTTTGTGCGCGATGCTCGCGCAGAAACCGACATGGTTGCCCGAATGGAAAATGGGGGTCACAATCGCCGTATCCGGAACGTGAAAGTTTCCGCTCGTATAAGGATCATTGATCAGGAAAGAATCATCGGGCTGCATCCGCCCCTCCCAGCGCCGAAGGATCGAGCGGGCCACGTAAGAATAGGGGAAGAGATGGATGGGTGCTCCCGTGCCGGCGACAACACCGCCGCTCTTGTCAAGGATCGCTGCGCTGCCGTCGAAAGACTCTCGCAGTATCGGGGAATAGCCGCTGTGGAACAGCTGATTCTCCATCGTCGCCGTAATTTCGGTAAGGCGACTGTTAATGACCTGCAGTTCTATCGGATCGAATGTCATGCCATATTCCTGCTAATCACGCCTCGATGATCAGATTCCCTTGCGCGTCGACGGCCAGGCGCTGTCCTGGTGCGAGAAGACAAGTGGAATCCTGTTGCTCGATGACCAAAGGTCCCTCAAGCTCGGTGCCGGCGGCAAGGTCCGTGCGTTCGAATACCGGAAGGTCGACGAAACTATTGGTATCGGGGAAATAGGCCTGCCGACAGTCGCGGGGCTCCGGGCCGCCCGCATGAGCCGTCGTAGCCGGCGGTTTGAACTGCATTTTCGGCATCGGCCCGATCGAGAGCAGCCTGAGAGTGACCAGCTCTGCCTCTTCCCCTGGCGCGGCGACGCCGTAAGTCGCCTCATGGACCTGGTCGAAGCTTCGCCGCACAGCCTGTAGATCGTCCGTGCCGGTCAGCTCCTGCGGTACTTCGATGGTCAATTGGTAACCCTGATGGGCATAGCGCACTTCCATTTGCGCCTGCAGCACAATCTCTTCCGGAGGAAAGCCTTCTTCCGCAGCGTCCTGAAATGCCCGTTCCTTTAGGTTTAGGAAGCGCGCATTTATGTCACCAATATCGACGCTCGACAGACGCTTCAGGTAGCTCTGCCGATAAATGTGACGGACGTCGGCCAGCAGCAAACCCATAGCGCAGGCCACCCCTGGAAAAGCCGGGATCACCACGCGAGGAATGCCAAGCTCCCGAGCCAGTTCCGCGGCGTGCAGAGGTCCCGCGCCGCCGAACGCGACGAGGACAAAATTCCGCGGATCGCCGCCCTTCTCGGTGATCTTGAGCCGAAGTCCGCCGGCCATGTGTGCGTTCACAACACGGCGCACGCCCAGAGCTGCATGGATTGCGTCGAGATTGAGCTGCTCTCCTAGCGTGGCGAGCGTTTGTTGCGCTAGGTCGAACGTTCCGGCGAGTCTGCCGCCGAGGAAGCGCGTCGGATCGAGATAGCCGAGAAGGACGTTCGCATCAGTAACCGTCGGGCGCGTTCCCCCCAGGTCGTAGCAAGCTGGTCCTGGATTCGCTCCCGCACTCTCCGGCCCGACCTTGAGCAAGCCGTCTTCCCCCAGCGCCGCAATGCCTCCCCCGCCGGCACCGAGCGTCGTGATTTCGAGCATGGGTGTCCCAACTTCCTGCCCCGCCACATGCCCGTGGTTCACTGTCGTCGGCTTCCCATTGACAATGAGGCTGATATCGGTACTGGTCCCGCCCATGTCGAAATTGACGATGTTGCGCTGACCGATGACCCGGCCGAGTTCAGCGGCAAAGGTGACGCCGGCTGCGGGGCCGGAAAGCAGCGTCTCGTTTGGATAGCGGGCTGCTACGTTGATGCGCATGAGTCCGCCGTTCGATTGCATTATGAACAGCCGGTTGACATTTACCCGGCTGTGGCTCATGCGGCTCGATAAATCCCTGAAATAGGCCTCGACCACAGGTCCGACATAGGCATCGAGGACCGTCGTGGACAAACGCGGAAATTCGCGGATCACCGGCATGACCTCGCTCGAAAGTGACACCCGGCAGCCGGGAAGCTCCTCCTTCAGAATCTGCGCCGTTTCTTGCTCGTGCACGTCGGACATGAAGCAGAACAGGAAGCAGATCGCGACCGCGCTCACGCCTTGCGCGTTAAGGGCGCGCGCTGCGCTGCGCACGGCCTCGGCGTCCAGCGGACGCGAGATATGTCCATCGAAACTGATCCGCTCCGGAATCTCAAATGTGAGAGCAAGGGGTACCAGCATCGGCGCCTTCTGGTATCGCGGATCTATCAGGTCGGCACCGCGTGGGCGTGTCCCTGCTCGCGCCAGATAGATGGCGCTGAAGCCCTCGGTAATCAGAAGACCCGCCTTTACGCCCTTTTGCTCCAGCAGCGCGTTTGTCGCAACGGTCGTTCCATGCGCCAGCATGTCGAGAGCATCGAGCGTCACGCCGGTGCGCTGCTCGAAGAACTCCAAGGCGGCTACGATCGCGTCGGCCGGTGTTTCCGGCGTCGAAGGAACCTTGTGGATAACTACTTCTCCGGTGATCGTTTCCACGGCGGCGAGGTCGGTGAAGGTGCCACCTGTATCGACTCCTACCCTCCAGGACATCGTTTCGTTCCTCCATTCTGGGTGAGTTACTCCGGGGTCAGCGGTCTATTATTTTGAGCTGGCTGCTTTCATCGCGCGGGATGATCAAACCGACATCTCCGGATGGACTCGGATATCCGCACTGATAGTAGGTCAAGCCAAGTTTCTCCGGAAGCGCGAATACGGCTTTTGGTTGTAGGGGCTTATCCGGGGAGCCAACGCCCTCAATCGGGACTTTTAGGGCAGATTTCTCTTAATTTTGACGCACGTCTTCGCTGTTCAACGCTTTCGCAACCTCCCGTATGATCGGGTGCTTCGGTGGCAGATTTTGGATGCTGTGAGCGCCGCTTTTCGATCATCCTACGCTTGATCTTTTCCCTTTCCGGCAGAATCGTTTAACGACGTACAAGCGCCGAGGTTGAAGGGTGCGGGTCAATGACCAGGGAACGACGACCTTCATCCTATGGAAGCAGAGGAACTGCGCGCCGAACCCGGTTTGACTTTCCCTCAGCTTTTTGTCTTGCAGCGCATACTCCTCATGCCACTAGACCAAGCGAGGATTGTCGTGGTCTTCCTCCCGCGCGGGCCAGAGATGGCAGGCTACCTGGTACAACCGCTTGTCCCCCGGTAACAGCGGTTCTGTCCGGCTGCAAATGGTCATCGCCTGGGCGCATCGCGGTTGGTAGCGACAGCCAGTCGGCGAATTGATTGGACTGGGTGGTTCTTCGTCCAGCACCTTTTCCTCGCTAGCATCAGAGCCGAAGGCGATGCGGGCGGAGGCCAACAAAGCCTGGGTGTAGGGATGCCGCGGCGAGTCGTAGATCTCCTCCACCGTCCCCATTTCCACGATTCGGCCAAGATACATCACAGCGATTCGGTCGCAGATATGGGCGGCCGCTGCCATATCGTGCGAGATCATGAGATAGCTGACGCCGTGTTGCGTCTGCAGGTCCTTGAGCAGCGTCAGGATCTGGCTGCGTACGGATACGTCGAGCGATGAGAGCGGCTCGTCGAGCACGACCAAAGCGGCGCGCACGGCAAGCGTGCGAGCGATCGCAATCCTCTGTTGCTGACCGCCGCTGAACTGGTGCGGAAAGCGGTCGACGAGCGACGGGTCGATCCCGACCTGTTCCAACGCCTCGGCAACCCTTGCGTGGATCGCAAGCCGAGGAACGCGGCTCGCAATCAGTGGCTCCCCGACGATCTCGCCGATCCGCATGCGCGGACTGAGGGAGCTTTGCGGGTCCTGGAAGACTGCCTGAACCGATCGCCGATAGTCGCGCCGCTCGGAACGGCTCAGGCGCCGCAGATCCACGCCGTGGAACAGTACCGCGCCTTCGGTCGGGCGGTCGAGATCCAGAAGCAGGCGCGCCGTCGTCGTCTTCCCGCACCCGGATTCGCCGATGAGTCCCAGTGTCTCCCCCTCGCCGATATCGAAGCTGACTTCGTCTAGAGCCTTGATGCTCCGTCGCCCGGAGCCGCCAAATAGGCCACCGCTGGAGAGCGGAAAATCGCGGCTCAGCCCCATTGCCGATAGGAGGATCGGTGCGACGGTCATTGTGCCTCCGCAGTCGCGTGAAGCCAGCAGGCAACTCGATGCTCCGTCGCCAGCCATGTTTCGGGAGGCGCCTCTTGCCGGCAGAGATCGAGCGCCTTCGGGCATCGCGGCGCGAAGGGACATCCGGCGAAGGATTCCACAGTTGCAGGAGGCTGCCCTGGTATCCAAGACAGACGCTCTGCGCGATTCTCGATCGTCGGCAGGGCCTTGAGCAGCAGTTCGGTATAGGGATGCGCGGGCGCCCGGAACAGCGTGCTGACCGGAGCCTCCTCGACGATCCGTCCCCCATACATGACGGCGGCCCGGTTACAAACTCGGGCAATAACCCCGAGGTCGTGGGTGACGAAAAGGATCGCCAAGCCGGTCCGCTGCTGAATGCTTTTCAACAGACGCAGGAAATTTGCCTGGACCGTAACATCCAGCGAGGTCGTCGGCTCATCGGCGATGAGAAGCCGCGGATTGCCCGCGAGGGCGATTGCGGCAACGACCCGCTGGCGCATGCCGCCGCTAAATTGGTGGGGATAGTTCCGCAGGCGCGTTTCAGCAGCCGGGATGTGAAGTTGGCGCAGCAATTCAACTGCCCGGTGTGCGATTTGGTCGCGTGGGCCGATCCGATGCAATCGCAGTGTCTCCATGAGCTGGTTTCCGATCGTGAAGACAGGGTTCAGCGAGGTTAGGGGATCCTGCAGGATCATTGTCATTGAGCTTCCCCGCAGGCGCCGAAAGTCGCGCGCTCCGAGGGTGGCGAGATCCTGTCCGGAAAAGAAGACCCGCCCGCCGGAAATTCGCCCCGCCGCAGAAGGAACGAGGCCGAGCACGGCGAGCGAAGTGACGGTCTTTCCGCTGCCGGATTCGCCCAGCAGGCCCAACGTCTCGCCCTCCCGGATGGTAAAGGACACGCCCTTGACCACTGTGATCGGACCGGAATCCGTCCGAAACTCCACCCTGAGATCATCGACTTCGAGAAGCGGCGCGTCTTCCGTTTTTGCGGCTTGGGCAAGCTCGGCTCCACCCGCAGGTGAGGCTTCAGGATGGCGGTTAGTCGGCATAATGCGTTGCGGCCCCTTGTGCGAAGCAAATCCCGAGTTCACGATAGGTTCAACTTGTCCGGCAGGCGTGTACCAAGATTGCTCGTAGCCGGTAATCCATATCATTCACCCTGTCTTGCGACTTGGGGCGTGCAGTTGAATGCCCGCTCAGCGGCAGTCGAGAGGGATCAGGCTGGGCCATACGGCTGAACTCGCCTTTGCCGATAGTGTCCCTTGAGATGATCCGCGGCCTGGTATCACACCATTCATCGACGTCCCAATGGGATATCAACGGCCAACTGAGCCCGCGCAACGGCACACCTGACCCTCACGTCGGAAACCTCATCGTCGCAGTGCCCGCGAGGGCATGCTACCGCGACGGCGCGTCTCCCCTCGACCATGCTAATTCGCCCCTCGAACTTGGGGATCCGTGGAGCCATTCGCCGCACCTGGGACAGCGCAACAAGCCACTCATATCATCATTAGGAATGCTCTTGAGTCAATTCGCTCCGCTCGTGAACCGGCGATACTTCGTCGGTTGACCTCCTTCAGGACAGGCTCCGGGCCCAGCGCGAGCAGAAGACGGTGGCATGGCGGGGATGTCTTTCGACGCCTCAACGCCAAGCGGACGCGGTGACCATTTTACAGCCGCCGGAAACGATGCAGAATAAATAGAACAATCTCTAAAACTCGCGGAACAGACGCCCGAAACCCTCGATCCGATCATCGACCCCGCAACGCCGCAGGGCATGCCAGACGATGGCCTGGAGCGCGGTGACCACCGTCATGCCCAACTCCTTCTCCAAGGGATCGATCGCCTCCGCCACCGCCCAATGCGGGCAGGGCAGCCACAACGTGTCGGCCTGAGGGTTTTCGCGCTTCAACGCATGTCCCAAGGCGAGCGCGGTGTCGGTTGGAATCTGGCCGAGTTCCACCGCCGTCCGGTCAGCACCCTTGGTGCCGGCCCGCTCGAAGCCATAATGATCGATATAGTCAAGGAACATCTGATCGTGCTGCGGGCTGAACGGATGCCCGACGGCAATATGCCGGGCGCCGACATTCTGCAGCGCATCAATCTGGGCGGTTATGCTGGTCGTGACCGGAACGCCGATCTTCGCCTCGGTGTCGCTGATCAGCGCGTTGACATTGTCGAACCCGCGGGACAGATTGATCGGCACACCACCGAGCACCACGAGGTTGACGCCCGCGAGTGCCAAATCCCTAGCCGCGCGCAGGCTCATTTCATAGCTGCGATCGATCTCTTCCTTGTTCATCTCGACGATCGCCAGGGTGTGCAATACCAGGGTGATCCCCTTGGGCACAATCATATAAAATTCGTACGGAACCACCTCCGTTGCCGCCGGCGGCGACGTGTAACCGATGCGCGCCCGATATCCATACATTCCGTTTTCCTCGTTGCAGGCAGCGGCTCTCACCGCAACTCCCGTGTCTTTGGGTCCAATTCGTCTCGAAGCCAGTCGCCGACTAGGTTGATCGACATGACCAGGGTCACGAGCACCAGGCCGGGAAAGAAGGAAAGCCACCATGCCGTCGTGATATAGCTTCGGCCGTCGGCAATCAGCGCGCCCCAGGAGGGGGTGGGCGGCGGCACGCCGACGCCGAGGAAGCTCAGCGATGCCTCGACGACGATCACCCAGGCGACCTGGAGGGTGGCAAGCACCACGAGCGGGTTTACGACGTTCGGAAAAATGTGGCGCAGGAGGATTCGCGGGGCTGAGCAGCCGGCGATGCGCGCCAGGGCAACGAATTCGCGCTCCTTCCAGGTGAGGGTCTCGCCTCTAATCAGCCGCGCGAAACGCGCCCACATGATCAACCCGAGCACGATGATCAGATTGGAGAAGCTGGGCCCCACCGTCACGGCGAAGACAAGCGCCACGAGAATGATCGGGAACGAAAGCATCGCATCCGTCGTCCGCATGATGACGGCATCGACCCATCCGCCAAAATAGCCGGAGACGAGCCCGAGCAGAGTGCCAATCAATCCCGCCACGGTCACCGATATGACGCCGGTCAGCATCGAAATTCGCGTACCCAGTATAATCCGGCTCAGATTGTCTCGCCCCAACCGGTCGGTCCCGAGAGGATAGATGGACTGGCCACCTTCGCTCCAGAACGGCGGCAGCAGACGGCTGGATAGCGAAGTCTCGTAGGGCGAGTGCGGCATGATCCAATCGGCCGTGATCGCGACGGCGACGAACAAACCGAAAACGGTCAGCGCGACGACCGGCATGCCTCGCGTCCAGCTTTTCCGCAACCGTTGCGAGATCCCCATGATCTTGGTCAAGCTCATGATAAACTCAGCGAATCCGGATGCGCGGGTCGAGATAGGAGTACAGGAAGTCAACCAACAGGTTGGCCGCGAGCGTAATGACCGCGATCAACAGGACGACTCCCTGAACGACGGGATAGTCGCGCCATTGCACGGCCTCGAAGGCCAGGCGGCCGATGCCGGGCCAGGCGAAGACGGTTTCGACCACGATTGCGCCGGAGATCATGATTCCGAAATAGAAGCCGATGAAGGTGATGACCGGAATGAGGGCGTTTGGCAGGGCATGCTTCCAGGCGATTCTAACCTCCGAAAGGCCTTTGATCCGGGCGAACCGAACATAGTCACTCTCGAGGGTCTCGATCATCGAGCCGCGCAGGAGGCGCATGATTCCAGCGAGCATGAAGCCGAACAAGCCGAGCGCCGCCGACGGAAGGACAAGATGCTCCCATCCGCCTTCGCGTCCTGCCGGCAGCAGCCGGAGCTGAACCGCGAAGATCGAGATCAGGACAATTCCGGCCCAGAACGTGGGGACCGATTGGCCGAACAGCACCAAGAACCGTCCCAACAGGTCCCACGGGCCGTCGCGGCGCATGGCCGCGAGGATTCCCAGTGGCACGCCTGCCAGGATGGCGAGAGCAATGGACGCCCCAACCAGGAGCAGCGTGCTCGGTAGGCGGTCCATCAATAGTTTGGTGACGGGCAGTCTGGTCCGGATCGACGTGCCGAGATCACCTTGCACCAAGTCCGCAAGAAAGGCGAAGTACTGGATCGGCAACGGTTTATCGAGCGCCAACTCGTGCGCTAACTCCGCGCGCATCTCCGGCGTGGCGTCGATTGGCAGCATCATGTCGATCGGGCTGCCGGTGAGCCGAACCATGCCAAACACAAACAGGCTAATGATGATTAGCGTGATGATGCTCTGTAGCAGCCGTCCCAGCAGGTAGCGTTTCATGGCGGAATTCCCGAGGCGGGATCTGCGCCGGATCCTCGCCCGAAATCCGGCGCAGGTCTATGCGAGCACGACGAGAAGCTTATGCCCGGTGCCGGCTCATTGTGCGGGCACGGCGGTCTTCAATGTCGGCGTAATATAGCCTCGGAAGGTGCCCACTTCGACGTTGTCGATTTGGTTGCCGTAAGCCCAAATGGCGCCGACGGCATCTATGAGAGGTATCCCCCGGTAACTCTGGTAAAGAGTGTGATAGGCAGCGGAGACAGCACTCGCGAGATCCTCCACGGTTGTCGCGGCCATTGCGTCGGCATAGAGCGGATCGATTTCTCCCGGTGCGGCCATATGCACCACGCCGCCCTCATTCAACCACCAGATTCGCAGATCGTCGCTGCCGTTCAACCGACCCGTCGAGGCAAATATGCTCGCTTGCCCGACCAGTTCCTTCGGAACGGGGCGGGCTACATAGAGCGGTCGGAAGGCGCCAAAATCGGTCGGAATAATCCTCGTCCGAACGCCGATGGCTTCCCAATATCCGGCGACAGCTTCTGCCGTCTGCTGATGCAGCGTGAAGCCCGAAACAGGCATGGAGAAAAGAGTTATCTCGAAGCCGTCCGGATAGCCGGCTTCGCTGAGCAGACGCTTTGCCTCCTCGGGATCGAACGGATAGGGCGCCAAATCCTTCGGATAACCGATCGAAAGCGTCGCGATCGGAAAGCTGGCAGCCGACCGTCCGCGCCCGTTAAAAAAGGCTGCCAACAGCTCGTCGCGGTTGATGGCGAGGTTCAGGGCCTTGCGAACGCGCACATCGGATGTCGGCATCGATTTATCGGAATAGGTGCCGTAGAGGTGCACTCGGATCGATGAGAATTGCGGGTCCGCGATGATCTTGAACCCTTTCTGTTCGATCCCTGAAGCGGAATCCACCGATATGTCGGCAATGTCCGCCTGCTCCGACTGCAACATGGCCGCCCGTGTCGCTTCCTCGGGAACGAGCAAGAGCGAAAGGCGGTCGAACTTCGGCGGTGTCGACCAGTAGTTCTTGTTGGCCTCGAATTCGACGACGTCGCCGACCTTGTGCCCGACGAATTTCCAGGCGCCCGTTCCGACCGGATGTTGAGCAAAAGCCTCCCAGCCGACCCGCTCGATAAAAGCCTTCGGGAGGACAATCCCTTCCATCCCGGCCTGATTCGACAAGTCATAGGGCAAGGTCGGCCAAGGCGACGCCAGTTCGAGGCGCACCTTGTACGGACCGATGGCTTTCACGTCTGCGATCTTCTTCCGAAATTGGGGCGCACGCGACGACCTGGATCGCTCGCTCGCAAATGTCAGTAGTGTGAAGCGAACGTCCTCTGCGGTCATCGGCGAACCGTCGTGGAAGGTCACGTCGTTCCGCAGATCGAGCTCCCAGGCCTTCCCGTCATCGACCTGACTCCACGTGGTTGCAAGCGAGGGCCGCAATTCGCCCTCCGGCGTCAATTCCGTCAACCAGTCCCAGAGCGGGCCGCCAACGCCTAGCGCAGAGACGATCGAGGTCAAGGTCGGGTCGAGGTTTTCCTCCCCGAAGGTTGACACCGCATAGCGCAGCGTAGCCGCTCGGGCATCACCCTGCGGAACCGCAATGAGGAACCACAAGAGCAGGACAGCCAAACCTTGAACAATTGTGATCTTTTTTTTCACCACATTCCTCCCATTTATTGCGCATCACGACAAAATTGCACGCAGATTTGCGCTCCTGTCCGTTTGCACGATGCGTCATGGTAATTTAGCGCATCATGACAAAATTGCACTCAGATATGCTCTCCCGTCCGTTTGCGGGATGCATCATGCTACTGTCACTCCAACCGACCCCATTGGGATTGCCCACTCCCTCAGATGGTCTCGAATATCCGCACCGATAGTAAGTCAGCTCCGGATGGTTGTTGCCGTGGCGGCGGCAAACAAGATGGCCCATATCGCTTGGGCTATCATGAGACGCAGGACGATCTAAGTGCCTTCATCGGCCCAATCTTCAGCGGCGGCGGTAGACCGCCAAGTGCATCGGCACCTCGAGCGGCGGGTTGCCACTGCCTGCCACCAGGCGGTCGTCCATGTCGAGCTCGACCAGCTCTACGTCTTGGGTCACCAAGCCGAGCGTCTTGCGCCGCGTGATCAGGACCCGCTCCGCGTCCGGGATACGAGCGGAGACATGGCCGAAGCCTTCCACGATCCTAAAATGTGTCAGCACCCGGCAAGCGCTGAGCAGTTCTGCGCGTAGCTCAGGCGACGAAGCGAATGTCATGGGGATCTCTCAGGGATGTTGATTCAATGCATGGCCCTGCCGCCATCGACGTTGATCGTCTGTCCGGTGATGAAGTCGCTGGCCGCGGAGGCAAGGAACATCACCGTGCCAACCAGATCCTCTGGATATTGCGGCCGGCCGAGCGCCCGCCCTTCCGCCGCAGTGCCCAGATAGTTGTCCGATGACGAGGCAATCTGAGTGTTGCTCAAGGTCAGGCCCGGCGTCACGGCGTTGACGGTGATTCCATATTCGCCGACTTCGCGGGCAAGCGCGCGGGTCAAGCCGACGACGCCCGCTTTCGAGGCGGTGTAGTGAAGCCGGTTGGGGGTGCCCTCCCAGATTCGAGCTGAGGAAATGTTGATGATTTTGCCGCCACCCTGTTCGCGCATCGCCGGAAAAACGGCTCGGCAGCAAAGGAACACGCCGCGCAGATTGACCGCCATGACGCGATCCCATTCTTCGATCGGAATCTCCAGCCACGAGGCGCGCGGAAGGGCGCTCATCAATGAGGCGTTATTGACCAGCACGTCGATAGAGCCGAAGCGCTCCAGCGTGGCCTCAGCCATGGCGCGCACGGAGTCCGTGTCGGAGACATCGGTCGAAACGGCGATCGCCTCGCCACCTTTCGCCGCAATATCGCGGGCCGTGGCTTCGGCGGTGTCTCTATCGATGTCGGCGGCAACAACGCGGGCGCCGGCCTGCGCGAATTCTTGCGCATAGACCTTGCCGATGCCCTTGCCGCCGCCGGTGACGATCACCGTGCGCTCGCTCAGATCAAAGCGTTGGTTGGTTATCGCTGTCATCGCTTGAGACGGCTAAACCGACTTTTCGTCAAGGATCCTTACCCGCCGCGGCAAACGCCGCTCCTCGGGGCTGAAGTCGGTGCGGGCGTGAAGCGTGCACCGAATGTCCCAGACGAGCAGGCCGCCGGATGGTCTGCGTAAGATATTGATTTTAATACTGGACCGGGCCACCAGCATGAGCCTTTTGAATCAGCCTCTGTATAAGCCTTTGAACGTAGTCTGACTTATCAGGGCTTGCAATCACTACTCCACCATCCCGCAAAGTTCCGGATTGTCTACCGTCAGGGGCGTGCTATTTCGGTGGTGAGGCGCGCCGCCGTGGGAGATAGAAGATCATAAGGCACGGCCGGCAAGTCGACCGACAAGCCAGTGCGCGCAAAACAGGTCGATCAGGGAAAGCCCTGTGCGCGCCGGTTCGCGCCATGACGGCGCATTCTCCAGCCGTGACAGCGTTGATTGGGACATCAGGTCATCACCCATCTCGGCCAAGCGCCCGCAGGCCAACTTGAACGCCGGATCAAAACGCAGCACATCAAGGTCGTCGCAATCCTCGTAACTACAGGCGATGGCGAACATTCGAGCCCGGTTCATGTCGACGGGAGTAAGGCTCGTGCTCGCAGGAGCGCGTTTGTCTGTCAGCCAGGAGGCAAGAAAGTCGGAAAGGCCCAGACGGCTCTCAATCTGGCGCACCAAGATCACGCCGCCGTCGCACGATGAGCGGCCGCCGTCGAAATGGGTGGACAATTCCTTGCTCTCGACAGGTGACAAGCCGAGCAGATACGCGATAGTCTCGTTCACAGTGAGCCGGGGATTTTTCTGTTGCCGAATGATCTTGTTTGGACACAAATCATATCGAATCTCAATGGGTTAGTTACACTTACCGCCCAATTTGAGCGGCCTCATGGATCATTCCTGCTAAGAGGAGACAAAATTGAAGCGGGTCAACTTCATTGATACGACTTTGCGTGATGGTCAGCAGAGTCTCTGGGCCATGAACATGCGCACGGGCATGATGCTCCCCGCTCTTGCCGACATGGACGCGGCCGGATTTGAGGCGATGGAATTCTTTGTGCCGATCGTTCAAATGAAGAAGATGATTCGGGACCTTGGGGAAAACCCTTGGCAATGGCTGAAGTTGGGGACAGCCGGCGTCCGAAAGACACCGCTCAGACTTCATGGAGGGTACAAGGGTGGTTTTTCGAAAGTTCCTGAATCAGTAAGTAAACTTTTGATTCAGAAAGTGATTGATTGTGGAATTACCACCTTGCGCCAATCCAACTCCTGGAATGACTTCGACGAGATGAAGGATGAGGTGGAAGGGGTGCGGAAAATGGGGATGGCTGCGGTCGTCAACCTCATCTACTCGGTCTCTCCTCGCCACACTGACGAGTACTTTGTGGCACGGGCAAGAGCCGCGGCGGCACTGAAGCCCTACCGGATTTGCTTTAAGGACGTGGGCGGTTTGCTGACACCCGAACGCATACGTGAATTACTTCCGAAAATACAACGAGCCGTTGGCGACATTACCCTTGAGTTTCATTGTCACTGCAATAACGGCTTGGGACCGCTAAACGTTCTAGAGGTAGTAAGACAAGGCATCACGCATGTTCACACCGCGATCCCACCTCTCGCGCAGGGTTCGTCCAATCCATCTGTATTCAATGTAGAGAAGAACCTACGGGCACTTGGATACAGTCCGGAAGTAAACGTTTCGGTACTGAAGTCGGTTGAAGAGCATTTTACCTATATTGCGAAGCGGGAAAATTTTCCGATAGGTGCACCGTTTGAGTACGACCAGACCCAATATCTCCATCAAATTCCCGGTGGCATGATCTCTAACCTTCGTTATCAGCTTAGGAAGGTCGGCATGGAGCATCGCCTGGAAGAGACTTTGGAGGAAGCGGCACAGGTGCGGGCGGACTTTGGTTATCCAATTATGGTGACGCCACTTTCTCAGTTCGTTGGTAGTCAGGCTGGTATCAATGTCATGGTTGGGGAGCGTTACAAAGAGGTGACCGACGAGGTGATCCAGTATGCGCTGGGCCACTGGGGCAAGGAAGCTGTCGAAGTCATGGATAAGGACGTGCGGGCTAAGATTCTCAATCGCGCAAGAGCGGAAAAGCTCGCGAAGTGGAAACCGCCAACTTTGTCGCTTAAGGAAGTACGGAAACGATATGGTGAAAACCTCACCGATGAAGAGCTGATCTTGCGAACGTATATAGACGAGGAGGCCGTAAATATAGCAAGAAGCGCGTCGCCTCCTCAGCCGTATCTTAGCTCACGACAGCCGTTAGTACAATTGGTTCAGGAACTGACGCAACGTAAGGATAAGGGCTACATTTCCATACAAGGATGCGATTTTTCCCTGACACTCAATACGGCAAAGACACTTGGCCCCTGAACGCCGGGGGCTGAATGGGACGGGAAGACAGAACAAAGAGGTAATGATCAATGCACATTCAGGCTATTGATGCGCACGTGCACCTGAGCGACGAGCGCTCTATCAAGGCTCGTGGTGTCCGAGCGCAACAGATGGCGAAATATTTCCGCAGGGAAAGTTCCGTGGTTTCGGTCGATGAAATGGCTGATCAGTACCGCGAGCGAAAGATGATGGCCGTGCTCGTCAACACGCGAGATGATTCAATCACGGGACTTAGCCCGGTGCCCAATGATCATATCGCCGACGCTGTGAAAAAGCACCCGGATGTCTTTCTTGGTTTCGGTGCGATCGACCCATGGCAGGGTAAGTTAGCGCAAGATGAAATCAAACGCTGTAAAGAAGAGCTCGGCCTTCACGGCATCGGGGAGCTCAACCCTGCTCGACAGCAGTTCTTTCCGAACGAACAGCGTTTTTATCCACTCTGGGATGAAGCGCAGAGGCAGAAATTACCCGTGATGTTCCACAGCGGAATGGCAGGGGCGGGGGCGGGAACGCCAGGAGGCATGGGCTTCAAGTTGAAGTACACACAGCCAATCCATCTTGATGACGTGGCGGCCGACTTTCCGGAGCTGAAAATAATTTGTGCGCATCCTTCATGGCCATGGACGTCGGAAAGCTTGGCCATTGCCAGGCACAAGAGCAATTTCTTTATCGATCTCTCAGGGTGGGCACCGAAATATTTTCCCCAAGAGTTGGTGCAAAACGTCAACACGCTTCTTCAGGATAAGGCGCTTTTTGGATCTGACTGGCCAGTGCTGAGCGTTGACCGCTGGATGAAGGAGTTCAGCGAACTTGAGATCAAGCCAGAAGTGCGACAGAAGGTTCTTCTGGATAATGCGAAAAATCTATTTGGCTTAAATCTGTGAGTGTGTGCGAGTCCCCTGACGCGCTATTCTTGATTCTTTGGGGCGAAGGATTTGGATCTCTGGGCTTGGGACAAAGGTGTGACGGCTGGACTTCTCAGAGCCCGTTTGAGAATGGGGATTGAACGAACCCGCTTTCGAGCGTGTGAAGGAATCGGCGTTTTGTACATGGCTGCAGTGGTCTGGGCAGGGCGTTGTTGGTTTTGATGTCGCCGAATGTGTGTCCGCGGCCGGCTTAGGTGGTCGCGGTGCGCAGGCGATGGGCCGCCATCAGGTTATGGGCGA